>NZ_JBAHZZ010000042.1:0-7934 GCF_037132785.1 Flavicella sp.
CACAAGAAAAGATGAAGGAAAATTCAGAAAATCACATGAAAACACTTCAAAATGACAGCAAAAGGGTAGTCAAATATTTTAAACATCACAACATAAAATATGCTGCGTAAAACTAACGATATATAGATGCGAGGTTAATAAGCACTTTAACGAGCATTTTGAAATGTAATTGGTATAATTCATTGTATTCAAATCATATTTATTCTGAAGATATAAGCATTCGCCAATTAAAATCTGCAGTAAATGATAATTCTCAATACGAAAATTCTTTTTCGACTGTGACATTATTGTGCTCAAGAATTACATCTTTGGTTATCACTAATATGGTTGAAAAACATGAATTAAAGAAGAGTTCTTATTCTAAAGCACCTTTAAAGCTGAAAAAAGTAATTGAATAAATAAACTATCAAACCAACTAAAATAAACGATTTGCCACAAAAGAACTTTGGTAAAAAACAAGTAAAATTTGATTAATTCACTTGTAATACCAAATGAATTTCAGAGTGGTTGATAATAAATTTGAATTATTTTTTTCTTTAAATGAAATAAAAAATATAATCAGAGCCAAGGTTACGGCTCTATTTTATATTGAAATATAAAGGAAATAAAAACTAGTTTAATCAATCATTTTGATGTTTTTTTTGGTATTAATCCCACATTCCATTTGATTCAGTCAAAATTATAGCTTTTTCGTTTGTAATTAATATTGTTTGTTCGTGTTGAGTTACATATCCGCCTTTATTTCCAATTAAAGTCCAGCCATCATTCAACTCAACAGCAATAGTCGATTTTGTTGATATAAAAGTCTCTATTGCAACAGTTGTGTTTTTCTTAAATCTTTCTCTGTTAGTTCTAACTCGGTAGTTTAAAATATTTTCAGGTTCTTCGTGTAAACTTCTTCCAACTCCATGTCCTGCTAAGTTTTGGATTACTTTAAATCCATATTTTTTTGCTTCGGTTTCTATCAAGTATCCAATGTCAGCAATTTTTACTCCTCTTTTAATATTACTTATAGCTTTATGTAATATGTTTTTAGAAGCATCTACAAGTGGTTGGTGTTTATTAATATCCTTTCCAAGGACAAAAGACCCTCCGTTATCAGACCAAAACCCATTCAGCTCTGCAGAAACATCAATATTGATTAAATCCCCTTCTTTTAGAATTTTTTTCTCGGAAGGTATACCATGTGCAGCTTCTTGGTTCACACTTATGCACGAATACCCAGGAAATCCATAAGTTTCATAAGGTGCCGATTTAGCTCCGTAATTTTTCAAAAGATTGCCTCCGTATTCGTCTAATTCTTTAGTTGACATACCGATTTTAGTGTATTCTCTCATTAACTTGAGTGTAGTTCCAACAACATCACTAATTTTTTTCATTCCTAAAAGTTCGGACTCTTTGGTTATCGACATTTCTTTGTTTTTTAATTGGCTACTACATCACACTAAGAATAGTAGCGGATTTTAGGGTACTTACCTTTCAGTTTATCACTAAAGAGTGAACAAAGATACGACCTTTGAGTTTAGCAATAAAACCCTAAATACGTATATTTATTGCGTGTATGTACTTTAATAATCAGGCAGTTAAAATTTAGTTTTTCAAATTCATTCTTCCTAGAGTGTCTCCCGCTAGTATTTATTATTGGCGATAAAGAGAGTGAGTAGTCATAAATTTAAGAACTACTTTAAGTATGTTTTGGAATAGCTTTGAGTAGAAACCTATAAATTCCAGACCAATCTAGTTGTAAGAGGTGTCGTAATAAATCCAGAAAACTGGAAATAACCAAGTGGAAGAAATTATTAAGAGGATAATATGGTTATGGAAATTGATAATATTGGTTTTATGGGGTAATAAAATGGTTATAGTTATTTGTCTATGCCACTTGTGAATACTTGCGGTAGCGTGGGTTCCAATTTTATTTTGTGAAAGAATTTTTTTTCGGTTTCAAATTGTATCTTGCAATAGATAAAAATCTATTGTAATTTATGAATTGGGAGCGGTTACTGTCCTTAAAAAGGGCTGGAGATACACAAAGGAGAGAAAGGAACAAGCAAAATGAAACTCGCTTAGGTTTTGATGTGGATTTTGATAGAATTGTGTTTTCCTCTTCATTCAGAAGTTTACAAGATAAAACTCAAGTAATTCCTGTGTCTAAAACAGATTTCGTACATACGCGATTAACGCATAGTATGGAAGTTTCTGTTGTAGGAAGGTCTTTAGGGAGAATTGTTGGGCAAAAAGTAATCGAAAAATATCCAAATTTAAAAGACCTCGGATATAGGTTTAATGATTTTGGTGCTATTGTAGCTGCCGCAGCTTTAAGTCATGATATTGGAAACCCTCCCTTTGGGCATAGTGGAGAAAAAGCAATTGGAGAGTATTTTAAATCGGGGAACGGACTTCAATACAAATATGAATTAACTGATAAGCAGTGGCAAGATTTTATTGACTTTGAAGGGAATGCCAATGGTTTTAAGATTCTATCTGAAGGAGGTTTAGATTCAGGCTTGCGATTGTCTTATGCAACTTTGGGTGCTTTTATGAAATACCCTAAAGAATCTTTGCCTAAAAAACTAACCAGACATATTGTAGATAAGAAGTATGGTGTTTTTCAATCTCAAAAAGATTTTTTTGTTGATGTTGTTTCAGATTTAGGACTAAAACCTTTGAGAGAAGGAAATGATTTGGCCTACAATCGACATCCATTGTCTTTTTTAGTGGAAGCTGCTGATGATATTTGCTATACCATTATCGACTTTGAAGATGGTATAAACCTTGGTCTTATTGAGGAAGAATTTGCCTTAGAATATTTAATAAAATTAGTAAAAGATACCATTGACAGAAAAAAATACCATTCTTTAAAATACAAAAAAGATAGGGTAAGCTATTTAAGGGCTTTGGCTATTGGTACACTTGTTCAAGAAGCGGCAAGCGTGTTTTTAGAGAATGAAGAGACCATATTAAATGGTGATTACAGTATTTCTTTATTGGATAAATGTAAATATGAAGCCCAAATAAATGATATCATACAAATTAGTGTTGATAAAATTTACAATAGCCATAACGTAGTAGAAAAGGAAGTTGCAGGGTATAAAATTATCGCTGATTTATTAGATGTTTTTATTACATCTGTTAATAATATGTACTTAGGAAAAGCATCAAATTACAATAAATTAATTTTTAAACTGTTACCTGAAAATTGTACATATCTTTCTAATTCTGTTTATGATCGGGTTATGATGGTTTGTAGTTTTATAGCCGGAATGTCAGATGGCTATGCTATTTTATTACACAAAAAAATAAGTGGAACATCCCTTTAAAACACAGCATGAAAAAGGTTGGGTTTAGATAAAAAATTAAAAATTAGAGGATGACGAAATATAAAGTATTAATAGTTTGTTTGCTTTTAGGAGTGTCATTTTACGGGCAGGAAACAGCACCAAGTTACTTATTGTATCAATATAATATGAATATTTTAAACCCTGCTTATGCCGGTGTTAGTGAAAAGACTGAAATTGGATTTGGTTTCAGAAAAAAACAAATGGAATTTAACGATGATTCTGGAACTCAATTTATTTCTTTTTCTAAGGGTATCGGACGTAATTTGGGGATAGGTATTTCTATTGTTAATGACAAGGTCTTTATTTCTAAAGAAACGAGTACAGTTGTTGATATTTCTTATAAATTACAAATGGATCGCACGACAAACCTCTATTTTGGTATGAAAGCAGGCGGAACGTTTTACTCTATAGATTTTAATTCCTTAGGAGTTAATGATCCATTGTTTGCTGATAATATAAGTACCTTTAGTCCAGTAATTGGTGTTGGAGCGTATTTAAAGGGGGAACACTATTTTATAAACCTTTCCTCTCCAAATGTAATTTTAAGCGAGGTGCAGAGTCCAAGAATAAATAGTGAAGGTGAAATAAATTCTGAGGTTATAAATGAAAAATTACATGTTTATTTAGGCGGAGGATATCAATTTAGCATAACGGAAACAATTGATTTAACCCCTTCAGTTTTTTCTAGATTTGTATCAGATGAGGATCTGTTGTTGGATATTTCTGCCGTTGCCGATTTTTCAAATAAAGTTGAAGCAGGTATTACTTATAGGTTGAATACTTCAGTGGTAGGATCCGTACTATTAAAAATAGTTAAGAATACTTCTTTCGGGTACGCTTATGAGTCAACAACATCAAAATATAGTGCCTTGTCTTCAGGGACACATGAGTTTATCGTTAAATTTTCTTGGTAGGAAAAGAAATTAAAAAGAGTAAGTAACACCAATTCCTAGTAGTTGTTTTAACTGTATTTCGGGCTTTTCAGTCTCGCTGTTGATTACGTTATCATCATAGACTATATGGGTTCCTACATTTGCTGTTACAAATTTATTTACAGTAAGTTTAAGTGTTAATTCCCAATCAATATCAATATTTGAAAAGTCGTTTAAATAATCTGTATATAAAATAAGCTTATTATTCATAAGGATATTTTTCATCAAGTCATGTTCCCATTCACCAGTGGTTAAAATCCCAAATTCAACTTTTGATTTATCTCCGAGATCTACACCAAAAGAACCTTGATTTGATAGAGTTTCGTCAAGTACCAATGTCGTTTTGTTTGTAATTGGAGATAAATATAATTTAAATTTTTTGTCAGGAGAGGTATATTGAGACCCAATACCTGCAAAGATATAAGCAGGAGCGAAAAGATTAGAAATTTGGTTTTCACGGTCTGGATAATTGTATCCAGGCGCAAATTGGGTTCTAAAATTAAACCGAGCAGAATTGTACCAATTAGACGTTTCGGTTTTACGATATCCAAAATTTGAAATAAATTCCAGAACATCATCTGTTTTACGTACATCTTGCCCTTCCTCTCTATTTAAGCCATAACTACTTTTTAATTGGTTGGTCCAGAAAAGACGATCTTTTTTATAGTTAAACTCTAAATTCACTGTCATAGTTCCTGAGATAGAGTTTAGTCCACCGGCACTCCAGTTTACGAAAGCAGTTTGAGTCATTAACAATCCAAGAGTTTTTTTAAATGCCCATTGAGAGGATTTAACAATCTTTTTTTGTTTCGGAGCCAAAGAGTCCTTTTCAACATTTGCAGATATGTTGAAGGAAAACAACAGTAATAATATTATAAATAAGATTTGTTTCATGATTTGGTGAGGTGTTAAGTATCAAAAAAAGTGCCAAAAATCATAATTTACTTGATATCAATTTTTTAATATTTTCTGTATCTAAGTCAATAGATGATAATAGTTCGTCAGTTGTACCATGTTCTACAAATTTATCTGGAATCCCAAGAATTTCAATTTGCTTATTTATATAATTATATTCTTGAGAAAATTCAAGAATAGAACTTCCAAATCCACCTTTTATAACATGATCTTCAATCGTGATTATTTTGTCAAATTTATTAAATATTTGCTTTAACAATAGAATGTCTAAGGGTTTTATAAAAAGTAAATTGTAATGAGCTACGCGTTGTTTTTGACCAGTAGGCAAGTCATTAATTATCAAATTTATTTTAGTTCCTATTGCTCCAATTGTAAGTATAGCAAGATGGCTTCCTTCTTTCAAGATTCTGCCAACTCCGATTTTTATCTCTTGAAAAGGTTGTTTCCAGTGTTCATTTTGACCTTGTCCCCTTGGGTATCTTATTGCAATAGGAGATTTTAAGTTACCTAATTGTACTGTGTATAGAATGTTTCTTAAATCAATTTCGTTTTGAGGAGCGAAAATGATTAGATTGGGGATACATCTTAAAAAACTAATATCAAAAACCCCATGGTGTGTTGCGCCATCATTTCCTACCAATCCAGCACGGTCGATACAAAAAACAACAGGTAAGTTTTGTAAGGCAACATCATGGATTATCTGATCGTATGCACGTTGTAAAAAAGTTGAATATATAGTACAGTAAGGGATGAGTCCTTGTGTTGCCATTCCTGCTGCTAAGGTAACAGCATGTTGTTCTGCAATACCCACATCAAAAGCCCTTTCAGGAAAAACTTCTATCATATATTTTAATGAGCTACCCGTAGGCATAGCAGGAGTTATACCAATAATATTCTTATTCTTTTTTGCCAATTCCAACAAAGTAAGTCCGAAAACATCCTGGTACTTTGGAGCCTTATTTAAGTTTTTAGAAGGTTTTAATTCACCCGTTATTTTATCGAATTTACCTGGAGCATGGTATTTTATTTGTTCCTGTTCTGCCTTTTTTAAACCTTTCCCTTTTGTAGTTACGATATGTAAAAACTTAGGTCCTTTTATTTTTTGAAGTCTTTGCAACTCTTTTAATAATTCAGGTAAATTATGTCCATCTATAGGCCCGATATATTTAAAATTTAATGCTTCGATCATATTCCCTCCTGAGGCTTTATAACCAATTTTTGCTTTCATTAAGTATTCTTTCAATGCACCAACACTTGGGTCAATTCCCATAGCATTGTCATTTAATATAACCAATAGATTTGCATCAGTAACTCCAGCATGGTTTAAGCCCTCAAAAGCCATGCCTGAGGCTATAGAAGCATCACCAATAACCGCAATATGTTGCGTGTTATTATCTCCTTTTATTTTAGAGGCCATTGCCATTCCTAAAGCAGCGGAGATGGATGTAGATGAATGCCCTGTTCCAAAAGAATCATATATACTTTCGTTTCTGTTCGGAAAGCCACTTAAGCCATTTAGTTGTCTGTTTGTATGGAAAACATTTTTTCTCTCAGTCAGTATTTTATGCGGATATGCTTGATGACCGACATCCCATATAAGAGAGTCATTGGGAGTGTCAAAAATATAATGCAAAGCGATGGTTAATTCGATAACTCCTAAACTAGCACCTAAATGCCCTTCTTTGGTCGCTACAATGTCAATAATATAGTTTCTTAATTCTTTAGCAAGATTTGGTAGCTCACTTGCGTGAATTCTTCTTAAATCTTTAGGATTATTGATTGTATTTAATATTGATGTCTCCATAAAATAGCAATGACAAAGGTACTATATTTTAATGCAGTTTTATTTAAAGAAATCTTTATAACTTGTGAGAATTGTATATTTGGTAACAAACCTCAATTTTTAGCTATGTTGAATCCTTTTGATGATACTTATTTTATGAAACGTGCTTTTCAGGAAGCAGAATTGGCTTTTGAAAAGAACGAAGTACCAGTGGGTGCTGTTATTGTAAGTCAAAATAAAATTATTGCTAGAGGTCATAACTTAACTGAAACCTTAAATGATGTTACCGCTCATGCTGAGATGCAGGCTTTTACTGCAGCATCTGATTTTTTAGGAGGAAAGTATTTAAAAAATTGCACACTGTATGTTACCTTAGAACCTTGTCAAATGTGTGCTGGTGCAAGTTATTGGGCTCAGATTGGGAAAATCGTCTTTGGGGCTTCAGATAGTTTACGGGGATTTGAAAAATATAAAACAACATTACATCCTAGAACTAAAGTTGTCAAAGGAATTATGGAAGCAGAATGTTCTCTGTTATTAAAACGTTTTTTTATTGAAAAGAGAAACTTGAATTAGTTTTTCGTTTTTTTTGATTTCCAGTAGAGGGTTTTATTACTCCGATGTTTGCATTGTAATTCACGGTTTTTATGTAACGTATCTTAGGCTATTGCGAACAAGCTACATCGGACTTTAGATATTGCCTTTTTAGAAGAAACGTTCAGAAAAAAAGCAATTAACACTTCTCAAAATTATTCTATTTCACTTAAGATAGCACCTAACCTATTGAAAATGAATCCTCAAAAAAAAGCCTCAAAAAAACATTACTGAGTTAGTCATTTAGTTTCTGTATCTTAGTGTCCTTAACTATAACAGATATGGATGTTTTTCAAGGTCAAAATATACTGAGTTTTATAAAAGAACTACCAAATGATGAAGCTTGTAAGGCTTATTTAGCCAAAATAA
>NZ_JBAHZZ010000043.1:0-19375 GCF_037132785.1 Flavicella sp.
TTATTTTGGCTAAATAAGCCTTACAAGCTTCATCATTTGGTAGTTCTTTTATAAAACTCAGTATATTTTGACCTTGAAAAACATCCATATCTGTTATATTTAAGGACACTAAGATACAGAAACTAAATGACTAACTCAGTATATTTATTCTAACAATATAAATGCTCCATACTCTTTTTTTTATCCAAATAAAGGAACAGAGCTATATAAATGCAAACTAAAAAAACGACCACACTCAAAAAAACAATTAACTGAATATCTATCGCTTTTTTATAAGTCATAAAAACAATGCCATTGATCAATAATTGCAGAACTGCATACCCTGCGGAAACCATCAGATGTGGTGTTTTATTGATATCTACTAATTTTTGGTATATATGATGTCTATGAGGTTCTGTGATTTTTTCACCCAAATACTTTCTATACATCATGGTTTGAATGCTATCTGCACCATAAACTACAGCAAAAAGAATTAGTACCGGCGCCTGCAAATTATAAACTAATGAAGCTCCAATAAAAAACAACATTACTGCAATAGAAATACTGCCAATATCACCAGCAAAACACCTTGCCTTTTTTCTAAAGTTAAAAAAACCAAATATCACCACTGAAATCACTACAATGAGTATCAAATCTTGATTTACAATTTCTGTTTCTTGATTCACTATATACATTCCCGAGAATACGGCCAAACTATACATTCCCGTGATTCCATTGATGCCGTCCATAAAGTTATATAAATTGACAAAGCCAACTCCTATAAACAATAGTACTGCAATTCCCCACCAAGGCAGTGCTGAAAATTGCATTTGTTGCATGATCAACAAGATTGCAAGTATTTGAAATGGAAAACGAATGGATGAACTCAGTGTTTTTATATCGTCTATAAAACTAACAACTGCAATCAAAGTTGTTCCTAACACCAAATAAGGATATGAATAATTTGAAGTAAAAAAGAAAATCCAAAGTGCGAATAAAAACACAATACCTCCTCCTCTTATGGTTGGAGTTGTATGTGAACTTCTGTGATTGGGCTTGTCGATGATATCAAAATGATCTGCAACTTTTAAATAAATAAAAGAAAGAATGATCAGCAGTCCTATAATGATTCCGTATTTTTCCATTTTATGAAATTTGTCTATCCGAAAACAAAAATAAGGAATTAATTTTCGTTGTTCGTTGTTTGTTATTAGTTGTTCGTCGTTAATTATTAACTGCTCGTGATTAGCTGGTCGATAATCGTTTTTCGATATTCGCCTTTAGCAGTTAGATTATCACTCTTAGTTGTTTTTACTTAGGCTCTGACCTAGACTTGGTGAACTTGTTTCAGTATCTATATATTCCATGAGACCCTGAAACAAGTTCAGGGTGACGTCAGTGATTTGCTCTCGGTGACGTCTTGATTTTCACACTCTCGTCATGCTGAACTTGTTTCAGCATCTGTCACTCCCTTATCGAGATCCTGAAACGAGTTCAGGGTGACATCCGTGGTTTGTTCTCGGTAACGTTATGGGTTTTCACACTCTTGTCATGCTGAACTTGTTTCAGCATCTGTCACTCTTTTGCCGAGATACTGAAACGAGTTCAGGATGACGTCCGTGGTTTGTTCTCGGTGACGTCTTGGTTTTCACACTCTCGTCATGCTGAACTTGTTTCAGCATCTGTTTATTCTACATCCTCAATTCGTCATACAAATCTAACAAATTAGGATTTTCTTTTTTAATTAAATTCCATTTCCAATCAGAATGCCAATTTTTTAATTGTTTTTCCCTTTTAATAGCATCAGTAATAGAACTAAACTTCTCCAAATAAAGTAGGTCGGTTGTGTTATACTTTTTTGAAAACACAGAACCTACGCCATTCTTATGCTCTCCTATTCTTCTTATTAAATTATTTGTTACACCTATATACAAAACACTTCTGTTTTTATTTGAAATTATATAGATGTAGGATTCTTTCATCTTATTAATTTTCTATACTATGAAGAGATCCTGAAATGAATTCAGGATGACGTCAGTGGTTTGTTCACTCTCGTCATGCTGAACTTGTTTCATAATCTGTTTTCCTTTCCATGAGACCCTGAAACGAATTCAGGATGACGTCAGTGGTTTGTTCTATTTCGTCATGCTGAACTTGTTTCAGCATCTGTTTATTCCTTTCCATGAGACCCTGAAACGAGTTCAGGGTGACGTCGTTGGGTCTGTTTGGGACCACAGTAGTTTTCTGTCAGATTTTGTACTCTTTCAGAGTTGAAAGGTAAAATAACTTTAATTAAAATTATGCTTACTTTTTTTAAATTGAAACAACTTAGGAATAAGTCTATTTATTGGATATAAAATAGGATTTACTTTTAATTTATTTTGACGAAACGCCTTAATACATTCAATATTTTGAACAACCAACCCTTTAAAACTATTGTTAGAAGCTCCTCCTAAACGCATTCTTACCAATGGTTCTTTTAAATAAAAAGTTGAAATTTTATATCTCTCTAAAAAACGCAACATAATTTCAAAATCTGCTGCTAACGAAAGTTCTATATCATACAAACCATATTTATTATACACCTCTTTCTTTACGAAAAAAGTAGGATGCCCAGGATGCCAACCTTTGTAAAAAGACTTCTGCTCTCCAGTAACCCAATGTCTCACTATTTTATTTATATCCGTTTGAGAAACATAATATAAATCAGCATATAATGAATCTAATTCTGTATCAGAATTAAATTGATTCATGATTTTTTCAATTGCCTTGTCACTATTAAACAAATCATCAGAATTTAATATTCCGATAACATCTCCTGTAGCCATGGCGATTCCCTTATTCATGGCATCATATAATCCTTTGTCTGGTTCTGAAATCCAATTATCTATATGCTTTCCGTACTTATTTATCAAATCTAAAGTACCATCTGTAGAACCTCCATCTACAACAATATATTCGATATCTGAATAGCTTTGCTTTTTAACAGATTCAAATGTTTTTTTTATCGTAGCAGCACTATTATAACAAACAGTAATTATTGATATTTTCATATATTATACATTTTTTATTATCTCCCCTATTTCAGTATCAAAAACATCTGGGTTATACTTTGACACCACTTCGTGATGGTTGTATTTTTGAATTTCTTTCAATCTATTTTCATCAGATAATAATAATCGTACACACGAAATAATTTCTTCGGATATTTTTGTTTTAACTAAAAAGCCATTTTTAGAACTAACTACGTCTTTTAGATAATTATGGTTTGTGGTTATAACTGCATTACCAAAATACATGGCTTCTATAATTGTTAAAGGGAAAGCTTCTGTGATGTAAAACGTAGGTAAAACAAATATAGAACTTTCCTTTAAAAGTTCTTCCTTCGCTTTACCGTTCACAAGACCCAAATAATAAAATCGTTCAGGGTAGTCATATTTCAATTTATCTGCTATTACTTTAAATTTTATTTCTACTTGTTTAGATGACATATATTCATCACCAATAGGTAAACCTGCAATTTTCACAATCAAATCTTCTTCTTTGGCTAACAACTCTAATACAGCTTCTAAAAAAACAAAAATTCCTTTTGAATAAATTAAATTTGATAAAAAAACAAGCTGCTTTTTCTTTAATGAAAAATCAATTTCTTGTTTTTCAAAATCAGACGAATAACAATTTGATACCACTTCAATTTTAGAACAATTAAAGTCTTTAAATTGATCTTTCATTGAAGGTAGTAAAACGATATTTGTATCGATAGCATCATAACTCCATTTTATAAAACTTTTTAACACTCCAGAATTTCTATAAAACCCCTGCAAGTCTGCACCATGTAGATGGTTGATAACTTTTTTATTAAAAATTTTAGCCAACAATAACAATTCAAAATCTTTAAAAAAACCTAATTTACTTCTTGTACAAGTAAAATAAATTGTATCAAACCTATAGAACAAAAAAACAAAAGGTAAAACTAACAAGCAATTGAGAGAATTCAACAGCTTATTATTCTTATATTTAGTTGTATTAAATAATATTTTATCTGAATCAAAGTTTTCAAAAACTTGTTTAAAAGAAATTGATTGACCTGTATAAGGCTCTGGAAAAGGACCAAAAAAAAGAATTTTATTTAATTTCTTCATTTTATCAAACTTTTTATAACTTCTAATTGATTGTAAGGATTGTATAATTCATCAATCACTTGATAGCAATTACAACGAATAGTTTCTCTATCTTTATCGTTTTCAACCAAATTCAAAATAGATTTTTCTAGTGACTTAATATTGTTTTCTTCAAATAAACAGCCAGTGACTCCCTCTTGTATCACTTCAACTTCTGGCATTTGATTGCACAAATTAGAATGTGTACACACAGGAGTACCAAAACTCAGTGAATGAATGGCTGTTAAACCCACATTACCAGGTGAAACACAAAGAACTGAATTGTAAATATATTTACCTATCAATTCTTCATCATAACAGGCTCCATAAAAATTAACATATTGTGCTATTTTATTTTCTTCAGCCAATTCCATCAATTGAGACTTTATCTCTCCATCACCTAAAATAAGTAAATTTAATTTTGGTTCCGTTCTATTTATATTCGCCAATACTTGAATGAGCAACTCTATCTTTTTAACAGCTGTTAAACGTCCAATAAAAATTAAATAAGGTAGTTCTTTATCAAAAAGAGTAGTATCTATTTTATTAGATATTTTTAATTCATCTCTTAATTTTAAATGTGTATCATAATCAAGTGAATTATAAATTACTTCAATTTTGGACTCATTTAGACCTTGTTCAACTAATAACGCTTTACCTCTTCTTTCATATAATAATAACTTATCTGCCGTTTTGTAAAACAACACTCTAACAATCCTTTTCCAAGTTGATTCATTCCCATACAATCCATGTGTCCAATATACGACTTGAATGCCTCTAAACTTACAAATAAACATAGCAATCCAAGTTGAAAGCACTTGAAATTCACCTAAAAAAATTGCGGTATGAATTTCATCCTTAAAACATCTTATAATTACACCTGATTGCCATAAAAGAACTTTCTCTCTTAACCAGAAATTATTAATTTTATGTAATCTATCTTTAAACCTTAAAAAAAATTCTGTTTTAAAATCAATTTCTTTGATTTGCAACCCTTTATTCCTTCCAAAAAAAAAGTGATATTCAAATTTAGACTCACTAATCAATTTTTGCCATAATAAGCTTCTGTAATGAGAAGCAATGTTTGTAAAATTATAAATTTTATCCATTAACTTTAACTATTTTAATCTTTCTCTTGAAAAGTTCCGTTATAAAAAAGCCAAATCCAAACCATAACATCCTATTCATCTCAAGAGAAAGACTTGACATTGACTGGAGGTAAGAGAAAAAAAAGACAGAAATTATCAAATAAGAAAATGAAACTTGTGAAAAATCTTTACGACTAGGGTATCTAATTGATTTAATAAAGGAAAGCAATGAAATTAACAAAACTGGAATACCAAAAATACCCCAACGCATATAAATTTCAATAATTTGATTATGGGGGTAAGGTTTATACCCTTCATAACCGAATACCATTTGGTCATAATCTTCATAAAAATCCGATTGTAAAGATGAGCGTTCCTGTAATGAAGCGTCAGTATTTATTCCTTGTAAATGATCAAATGCAGACTCAAACCGGTTTGACACATCATCAATCTTATCTTGTAGAATAACATTATCTTTAAATGTCAGAAGTAGCAAAGTTCCTACTAGAGCAATAACAACAATAGATTTTAAGTTAAGTAAAAATTTAAACCGTTCTTTATAAAACCATATTAAAGTTACTATTAAAAAAACAACAGCTCCTCTTGATTCTGTAATCAACAATGCAACACCATTAGCCACCATGGCTGTTATCAATAATATTTTTAATATTAAATTTCGCATTTGAATATAAAGCCAGAACAACAATAAAAAAACTTGACCACAGACATAAGCAACACCCACTGCATTTAAACTTTCTTCACCTAAACCGCGTCCTACTTCTAATAGTAAACTAGCTTGCATTCGATATAATTCGAACGCCCCCAAAATGGATAGAATTGCAATTAAAACAACAATCTTGGAGTCTATAGTTTTATCAACTCTCGTGTTTTTAGAATACAAGTAGCCTGCAATAATCAAGAGTAAACAAATTAAACCAAAAGTAATATTTATAATACTCGTTGTTCTTTGGTTTAGCTCAAAAGCTAAAAATATATACATTAAAAACACAGCTATTGCCTTTAGAATAAAAAAAAACGAACGAGAATCAATTTTACCAAAAACTACAGAAGACATAATGCAATACATTCCTAAAACCAAACTTAAATATCTACCTATAGTTCCAATTAATACAAATGCAAATGTAGCCCATATCAAAAAAAAGACTCCAATTACCATCTTATTTATAGAAATACTATTATTTTTCACATTTAACTACTTTAATAATTATAAAAACAAAAATCATAAATTACTTAAAAACTATTTCACACCCTGTTTAAATGAATACATAAGGCTCGATATTAGTGAAAACATTCCATAATGTCTTAATAAAATAAGATACTTATCTTTTCTTTTTTGATAGCTAATGAATGACGAGATCCCTCCTCCTTGATAATTAGCTATCGGCAAATCTAAATATTTAAAAAATTCTTTTCCATATTTTATAAAAATTCTATTCACCAATTCATAATCCCCGTAAATTGGATATCTTAAATCATAATACAACTCCTCTTGTAATTTGTTTTTATTAAAAAACATTGATTGATGGTTTGCCATAATAATACCTTTTTCTAATACTTGTAAATTACTAGGGATTGATTTTTTATCATTTGTATATTTATACCCATAAATTAAAGAGTATTGATTTAAACTATTGTTATCCGTAAATACATTGGACAACACCGAAGAATTGTGAAACACATCACCTGAATTCATGAAATTCACCCAAGTACCCTTACATGCTTTAATTCCTTTATTCATTGCATCATAAATTCCCTTGTCTTTTTCACTTATATAATATTCAATTTTACTTTTATATTTTTCTACCATGTTTTGAGTCCCGTCATTTGAATTCCCATCTATAATAATCAATTCAAAATTATCATAATCTTGTTCAAGAATACTGTTAATAGTTTTTTCAATTTCATTTACTCCATTATAAACAACAGTAATAATAGAAATTAACGGTTTATTACTCTTTATATATGTCATAGAATCAAAATTATTTTAATATCTCATTATAAAAGTTATACGTTAAATTTAAATTTTTTTCTAAATCAAAATTTTCTTTTGCATATAAAACACCTTTTGCTCCTAAACATTTTCTTAAAACAATATTATTACCTAATAAATTAATTTTATTAATTAATTCATCTTCAGAATTATAAAGATAGCCTGTTTCATCATTTCTTATCAATTCATTTACTCCTCCTATATTTGAACCTAAAACGGGTAAACCATGAGCAGAGGCTTCTATTACACCTCTAGCAAAATGAGGTTCAATAAAAGGACAGATAAAAACATCTGAACTACACAAAACATCCTCTACATCTTCTCTAAAAGGAATTAAATGAATATTTCTAGCAGTCGTATTACTGAGTTGTAACTCATCATTAGCTCCCACAAAAACAAAATGAAAATTATGTTGTTCTGTTATGTGTTTTTCTATAGTCCTAATTAATTCCTTCCATCCATTACTTTTTGAAAACCTAGCTAAATAGAGAAATATTATGTCATCTTTATTTAAATTTAACTCATCTCTTAGAACATCTCTATTCACAACTGTTTTGGACAAATCAACAAAATTATAAATTACTTCTTTTTTAATTCTTTTAGAATTTGGTATTTTTAAAGAATCTAAATCATTTTCACAAATAGCGATATAACCATCTACATAACGATTACAAAAAAAACGTAATGGAGCACCCCAAATTCCATTCCTTAAAGGTTCCCTTACATGGCTAATAACTTTGACCTTATTCATTTTGGCTGCAATAGCAAAAGCAAATAAACATGTGGAATTTAAATGAATTAATTTTACATCTAATTTTTTAATAAATTTATAGGCTTTAAAAATACTAGGCACTAAAAAAATCCAATTTCTTAAAAAAAGTTTAAAACTTTTTTCTACAACTGTGGAACCATGAAAGGGTCTTATACCTTTTTCGCTAAGGATTTCAACAGGTAGTTTACTGAAAAACTGATCCACTGGACCTGGTTCTATATTTAATAAATAGGGATTGAATTTTGTTCTATCTAATCCTTTTATTATATAACTTAAGCTCTTTGGTGCACCTGCAAGACAACCTGCATGATGTATGTAAAGAATTTTAATTTTATCCATCTCAGTAATCAATATTATCTTTTAAACTCTGAAGGAATAAAGATATTGGTTTAAAATTATTCTAATATGCTTTTATTAATAAAAACCTTTGATTTTTTTTTCAGAACATCTAATTTACTATTAACTTTTCGATAGTTGATTTGGGTAATAGGTAACTGCGAACCTGTTTCAATATAACGATTACTTATATCTAAACTAGATAATAAACTTTTTACTCTATCTGCATTATTTTTTATCCCCATTGAAAAAAAATTCTTTTCAAATAAAATTGAAAACGCTACTCCATGAAAAGAAGAAGCTATAACAAACTCTGCATTTAAAAAAGCATTTATAAACTCTCTAGGTCCAAATTTATCTTTAATCCTACTTCCAAAATTAAATGGTTTAGCCATTCCTGAAAATTCACAAATAACTAAATTCTTTTCTTTTGCTATTTTAGTAGCCAATCTATATACTTCTTCAGATGAGTTAAGGTTATATATTAACAAATATTTCTTTTTAAAAGCTTTCTTAAACCCTCCTTTTTCAGCTAATGAATCCCAATCCCTTTTAGTAAGTAAAAAAACAGGATCTAAAACATGTTCAATATTATTATTAACTAATGGTTGAACATAATCCATTAACGGCTTTTCTCTTACCGATATGGATGAAAAATTTGCTAAAAAACCACTAACTTCATTGCTATCAAATTGACCAACATCCATCTTTCCCATACTTACTGCATATGCAATTTTCTTTACATTCGAGTTTTTGGGGTAGTCCCCCCAATAAACAGGATCTAAACCTGTAAACTTAGGAAATTCGTTATATCTCCATATTTGATCACTTCCAAACAACAGGTTCATATTTAGTTAAATCTAATTCATTAATTAAAAAAGTTAAACTTCGTGGAGCTCCTCCTAAACCTCCAGCATGGTGTATATATAATATTTTTTTCATAATTTATAAGTGTACTTTACTCCAAATATCTGCCCACATTCTTTCGATTTCAACTGAAACTCTCAATTTATTCTCAATCAATGTCGTCTTAATCTTACCATGATTTTTTAATAATGATTTAATTCTACCTACTGTAATTTCCCAATCATCATTAACATTAATTAATCTGTCTTTTTGCCCAAAATCTTCAAATAACATTTCATATTTATGATTCCAACTAGTAGCTAAACACGGAACCCCTTGATTTAGAGAACTTGCGACACCGTGAAACCTAGAAGAAACAGTTACATATGAGGCCCCTATTACACCTTTTACTTCTTTTGCATTTAACCCTGTAATGATATCTAACCTATTATCCACAAGATTGTTTATCTGTCTACAAATATCTAAATCTCCCAATCCTTCATGATTCAATAAAAAAACATTTTGACCTTGTTTTTCAAATTCTAAAATCACATTTTTTAAAAACCTCAAATAATCATTTGAGTTTGCATTTGTGTGAGTAACCATTTTTTTATTTGGCACAACGCAAACTTTTCCTTTAAGGTATTCAAATTTCTCAAGTAAAACACCTTTGGTTAATAAAGTGAAATCCGAATACTTCCAAAGTTTATTTTTATTAACACCAGCTTGAACAGCATATTCAAAGGATACTCTTTCTCTTGCAATAATCACATCTGTAAATTCATTAACAATTTTCATTGAATCTTTCCCAGACTTAGTGTCAAATGGTCCTAAAGCTTGAGGTAATAATACTATCTTAGTACCATTATGTTTCAAATTCTTATAGTAGTTCTCTAAAGTTAATAATCTGTCTTTACTATAATTCCATTGATCAGAAAATTGAAATCCAGCTCCATCTAAAACTAAATCAACATTTTTTAAAGGATGTTTAGAAGTAAAAAAAGTATATGGTAATTTCAACCTATGCAAAATTGCAACAGGTATTCTAGCCTTTTTAAGCCAAAACCTTTGTTTCAAGACTAAACTTGTATCAAGTTGAATATTTTTTTCTCCTATATCGTTAGAATTATAAACAACTAAGGCATCAGGAAACTTTTTTTCAATTTGTTCAATAATTGCTATTAACATTAATTCTGCACCTTTATTTAATGTATTAGTCCCATCTATTTGAATAATCATGTTTAATTGTATTTTCTAATTAAGTCAATATTTCTTTTTTCAGAATAAGCTACTTTCCCTTCTGTATCGGGAAACCCAACTGCCATACACATAATTGGGCGTTGATATTTTTCTAAACCTAAAGTATTTTCCATTCTTTTTTCTAAATGTTCAATATCTGGCCAATTAATTGCACAACTACTAAGCCCCCAAGAAGCAGCCCATTGCATAAAAAAATTATCAGTTCCCAAATTTTTAGGATAAAACTGATACCAACCCAATTCCTCATATTCATAGCTATATAGTGAAATACCTGCTACTTTGGATTCTTCCATATAAAAAGTAGCCGCAGCATTTGGATATCTAACGTTCAACTCATCCAATATTGCCACCAACATTAATTCAGCACCTTTATTTTGTGTATTAACACCATCTATTTGAATAATCATGTTTAAATGTATTTAATTATTAAGCCATTTTTTTTTAACAAACCCCTTTTCCTTCTCTATCAGAGAATCTTAACAAGAAAAACCTCCTATATTCCTTATTACAATATGCTTATAATAAAAGACTAAATGTGTGAATTATTAAACTTTTGTTCATTTATACAACTTAGTTTTGCATTCGTTTTTTTAAATTTAAAAAGAGAAACTATTGTGTTTATAGTTGTTATTTTATATAACTAATTAATTTTTTAATGTTTTTATTTTCAATAAAGTAAATTAGAGAAAAGTAAGAAATGAAAAATATACTGAACAAAAAAAGTGAATTTTCGTTGATATATGTTTTTGAAACAATCACAAAAATAACAGTAAAAAAAACACTTATAAGTGAACCCTTAACTTGATCAAAAATATTTTTAATATTTACACCTATTTCCAAGCGTAATACAATTATCGCAACTATTACTAGAACTATTTTATTTATCAAAATTGCACACGACGCCCCTATAAGACCATAATTCAAAATTCCAAAATACAGACAAGGTATAAGAACAAATACCGTTAATCCCATAATAATTTTCATCTCAAGTTTAGGCTTACCAAGTGCACGAATTATAGATGCAAAAGAATTCACCAACAAGTGTACCATCATGGCAATTGATAATATTTGTAAAGGTATGATTGATTCCCTCCATTTTTCACCAAAGAAACCAATTACAATTGTCTCTGCAAACAGAAACAAAAAAGTCATAATGGGATACATAACAATTGAATTTATATTAATAATATTTAAAAAATAAGATTTCAATTTCTCTTTATTATCTTGGTTTTTCCCAAACACAGGATACATTACTTTATTTAAAACACCACTAATTGATTGTCTAAATTGTTCTGTTAAAGAAAAAGACAAGGTATAAGCACCTAAACTAGAAGATCCTAATAGTTTTCCTATCATTAAATTATCAATATTATAGGTAAGTGTACTAAAAATAACTGTACCCGAAGAATAAGCGCCAAACCCAAATATTTTTTTAAAATGTAGCTTATTCCATTCAAATTTTGGTTTCCATTTTGTTTTATAAAAAAGTAAAGGTAAGGTAAGCCCTACTGATAGAACCATATTTGACACCAATGCCCAGACTCCAAAATTCAAAAAATAGGCAGCAATTAATGAAAAAACACCAGCAACCAATGAACATGAATTTAATATTTTAGCCAAACTTTTAAAATCCATTGCTCTAGTCAAAATTACTGTATGAATCAAACTAAAGGGTTTAATAAGAATTCCTAGACTTAATACTGGAATTAAAATATTTAATAAGGGCTCTTCATAAAACAAAGCCGCCATTGGTGCTACTCCTATAGCCATAATTAAATATATACCAAGCCCCCAAGCTAAACCAGTCCAAAAAGCTGTAGAATACATAACCTCTGCTTCATTATCCTCTTTCTTTTGGATTAATGCTGCTGACATTCCTAATTCCGATGCAGCTCCAGCAACTGCAATGAAAATAGTACACATTCCTACCAAACCAAATTCATCCGGAACTAATAACTTTGCCAATAAAAAACGAATAGAAAAACGAAAAACAAAATCCAAAACAAATTGAATTCCTGTCCATTTGACTCCTGATAAAATAGTCTTATCTTTAGTCATTATTTATTGTGTTTTACTCAAAAAAATTGTTTTTACAATACCTCCTACTTTCAAGTACTGATCTTTTCGCATCAGCCTTACACCTAATTTCCAAATCATTACTCCGCCTGATTTAAAATTTCGTGTCCCGCATTTAACAGATCCACATCTTTCCGCATGAGGGCAACATCCCCTTGCATCATATCTTTTACTAAAGAAGCAAGGTCATGCTCTGGCACCCAACCTAATTTTGTTTTTGCTTTGGTAGGATCTCCAATTAATAAATCTACCTCTGTTGGACGGAAATAAGAAGGGTCTACTGATAAGATTTCTTGGCCTATTGTTGGTTGTAGCTGTTTTAGTTTGTTTACTTCATGAGATCCTGAAACGAGTTCAGGATGACGTAGCCCTGTAACAGCAGCGTACTTTTCTTGATCAATACTTTTAATGGTCCCTTTTTCGTCTACACCATTTCCTTTAAATTCTACTTCAATTCCGACTTCGTTAAAAGCCAAGCGTACAAAGTCACGAACCGTAGTGGTTACTCCTGTAGCAATCACCCAGTCCTCAGGTTTGTCAGCCTGTAAAATCATCCACATCATGCGCACATAATCTTTAGCATGTCCCCAGTCGCGTTTGGCTTCTAGGTTTCCTAAAAAGACTTTTTCTTGCAATCCTAATGCTATTTTAGAAACGGCACGTGTGATTTTACGTGTTACAAAAGTTTCCCCTCTACGTGGAGATTCGTGGTTAAATAAAATCCCATTACAGGCAAACATATTATATGCTTCACGGTAATTTTTTGTAATCCAAAACCCGTATATTTTAGCTACTCCATAAGGAGAACGAGGATAAAACGGAGAATCTTCGTCGTAAAAGCCTCTTTTATTTTTATTTTCTGGCATTCCCCCATACAATTCAGAGGTAGAGGCCTGGTAAATTCTAGTTTTCTTTTCCAATCCTAAAATACGTACAGCTTCTAAAATACGTAGCGTTCCCAATCCGTCCACATTCCCAACATATTCTGGCGTATCAAAAGACACGGCAACATGAGACATCGCACCTAGATTGTAAATTTCATCAGGCTGACATTCTTGGATGATACGTGTTAGGTTCATAGCATCTGTCAAATCACCATAATGCAATTTTAACCGTTGCTTTGGATGATGAGGATCTTGGTATAAATGATCTATTCGGTCTGTATTAAACAACGAAGATCTTCTTTTAATACCATGTACCATATAGCCTTTTTCTAATAATAATTCGGCTAAATAAGAGCCATCTTGCCCTGTGATTCCTGTGATTAATGCTACTTTCTGGTTGCTCATATTTCTTTCTTTTGACAGACCCTGAAATGAATTCAGGGTGACGTATTTGGTTTATTCAGGTTTGACGGTTCCTTATTTGTTCAGGAGACATTTTTACTTCTACACAGCCGTCAGCCGTCATGCTGAACTTGTTTCAGTATCTGTTCTCCTAATTCTTGAGACCCTGAAACGAGTTCAGGGTGACGTATTTGGTTTGTTCAGGTTGACGTTTCTTGGTTTGTTCAGGAGACGTTTTCTTGTTTGTTCAGGAGACGTTTTACTTCTACACAGTCGTCATGCTGAACTTGTTTCAGCATCTGTTATTTGTTATTTCTTGAACCATAAACGAGTTCAGGCTAACGTTAGAGTTTCTTCGTACCTCAGAAACACTCGAAGTGACAGTTTTACATTTTAACTTCTTTAAAACTCTCACTATTTTCTAAAAACCACGTATAGGTTTTTTGTATTCCCTCTTGTAAAACGGTTTTATGTTTCCAGCCTAAAGCATGCATTTTAGAAATATCCATCAATTTTCGTGGTGTTCCATCTGGTTTGCTTGCGTCCCAAATGATTTCTCCAGTATGTCCCACCACTTTTTGAATGGTTTCTGCCAATTTTTTAATGGTCAAGTCTTCTCCAGTTCCTATATTATATAGATACTCGGGTAATTTATTTTCTAAGGCAAATACTACGGCTTCTGCCATATCATCTACAAATAAAAATTCGCGCATAGGACTTCCACTTCCCCATAACTGAACAGGTTGATTATTTAATTTAGCTTCGTGGAATTTACGAATCATAGCAGGTAATACATGAGATGTTTTTAAATCAAAATTATCATGTGTTCCGTATAAATTTGTTGGCATCAAACTCACATAATCTTTCTGAAACTGTTTGCGAATCGCTTCACAAGCTTTTACCCCAGAGATTTTTGCTATCGCATACCATTCGTTAGTAGGTTCTAAAATATCCGTTAATAAATAGTCTTCTTTTAACGGTTGAGGTGCTAATTTAGGATAGATACAAGAACTTCCTAAAAATATAAATTTTTCAATGCCTTGCTGTAAAGCACCGTCTATTAAATTATTTTGGATCTGCATATTTTCCATCAAAAACTGGTATGGAAAATCGTTATTCGCAAGTATACCACCAACTCTAGCCGCTGCATCTATTACAACCTCTATATTTTCTTCAGCGTAAAACTGTTGTACAGCTGCTTGATTTCTTAAATCTAATTGTTTACTGGTACGCCCTATCAAATTTATATAGCCTTTTGCTTCTAAAATTCTCCAAATAGCTGATCCCACCATGCCTCGGTGACCTGCTATATAAATTTTTCTCTCTTTTTCCATTTTTAAATAGATTCATTTATTTTTTCTAAAAAATCATCACACAACGGGCAAGCGCTATAATCCTAGCTAAGAACAGCTTATATATCTTACCAAAAGGGGGCGAGGTAAATTTGTAGAAGTGGTTATCTTGTTGCGAAAGTAGTTTTTTTTACTTAAAAACCAAAGATTACGCACGTTATTCTTTGGTTTATATTAAAAAAATAAGTATTTTATAATTCTGTTATTTTATAAACCCTGTTTTCTACAATCCGGATATCGTTTATTTTTCAAAAAAACAACTCAAATTTATTATCAACCACTCTAAAATTCATTTGGTATTACAGCCTTCCATCTACTTTTTCTGACAAAATACCTTTTACATCGTAAACGACTCCTTTTTTATTCAATAAAGACTGCAATGTAATGGACAAAAACTGCTTATGTGCAACTGCCAAAACAACAGCATCATACTTGTCTTGAGGCAGGTTTTTACTAGAAACAACTTTATATTCCTGAAATACATCTTCTGGTTTTGCCCAAGGATCAAATACAGTAACCACTGCACTATATCCTTTTAAAGCAGCAATTACATCCACTACTTTAGTATTCCGCACATCAGGACAGTTTTCCTTAAACGTAATTCCCAACATCAATATTTTTGCTCCTTTAATTTTAATGTCTTTTCGGATCATTGTTTTTATTACCTCCGAAGCTATATAATCACCCATAGAATCATTCATACGTCTACCTGCCAAAATAATCTCTGGATGGTAACCGTATTCTTGAGCTTTTTGTGCCAAATAATAAGGATCTACGCCAATACAATGTCCACCGACCAAGCCAGGTTTAAAAGGTAAAAAGTTCCATTTGGTATTTGCAGCTTCCAATACATCATGGGTATTGATTTCCATCAAATTAAATATTTTAGCCAATTCATTTACAAAAGCAATATTGATATCTCTTTGTGAATTCTCAATCACCTTTGCAGCTTCCGCTACTTTAATCGTTGGTGCCAAATGTGTACCTGCAATGATGACTGATTTATACAAATCATCAACTTTTTTTCCTGTTTCGGGAGTAGAACCTGAAGTTACTTTTAGTATTTTTTCTACCGTATGTTCTTTGTCACCTGGATTGATACGCTCTGGAGAATAACCAGCAAAGAAATCTTTATTAAACTCTAAGCCTGATACTTTTTCTAATATAGGAATACATTCTTCCTCGGTAGCTCCTGGATATACCGTAGATTCATAAACTACAATATCACCTTCAGAAAGTACTGCTCCAACTGTTTCACTAGCTTTAATCAATGGAGTTAATACAGGTCGATTGTTTTTATCGACTGGAGTTGGTACAGTAATAATATAATAAGCACAGTTTTTTAATTCTTTGAGTTGATCAGAGCAATACAACCCAACAGCAGAGGTATTCTCTTCTTTTAAAACAGCTTTCAAAGTAATTTGATCGACTTCTAACGTACTATCTACACCAGAAATCAATTCTGCTATTCTACTTCCATTTACATCAAAACCTACTACTGCATATTTTGTAGCAAACAACCTTGCCAATGGCAAGCCTACATAGCCTAATCCAATAATTCCTATCTTCATTTTTTGTTTATTTCATTACCTTAATTCACAATGAATTAAACGCTAAAGTAACTAAGTAACACCAAATAAACATCAAAATGATTGATTAAATTAGTTTCTATTTCACTATAAAATAGAACCGTAACCTAAGGCTATGCTTATCTTTTTTATTTCATCTAAAGAAAATAATAATTCAAATTGACTAGCAACCATTCTGAAATTCATTTGGTATAAAAGCAACCTACATTCTGTTTTATACATTAGTTTAACGAAGACTTAAGACATAGACCTTGGACTTCGACTTTGGCTATTAATAGCTACACATTATTGATTGCTCATTGACTTTTACGCTAGCCAAGATGAGACTTCAACATCTTTCGAAAAAGGAACCTCCATTAACGACAAAACTAATCTTTCAAATTATTCCAATACCAAGAAACAGCTTCTTTAAGCCCTTGTTGTAATGAAAATTTAGGTTTATAGCCAAGTCGTTTTTTTGCTTTTTCAATACTTGCCATAGAATGAGGAACATCACCTGCCCTATAGGGTCCGTGTTTTATGACTACCTCTTTTATTTTAGAATCGTAGTCCCCTAAATTTTCTTTTAAAGAAAGCACCAAATCATTTAAGGTTGCACGTTCTCCAAATGCTGTATTATACACCTGATTTACCGCATCCTGATCTTCAGTTGTCAATGCCAATAAATTCATTTGAATTACATTGTCAATATAAGTAAAATCCCTTGAATACTCTCCATCTCCATTAATCACAGGAGATTCGTAATTTATAAACTGACTAACAAATTTAGGAATCACAGCTGCATAAGCTCCATTTGGATCTTGTTTAGGTCCAAACACGTTAAAATAACGCAAACCTATAGTTTCAAAACCATAGGTTTTAAAAAAGTTATCTGCATACAATTCATTTACATATTTTGTAATTGCATAGGCAGATAAAGGCTTACCAATTACCTCTTCTACTTTTGGCAAGGCTTTAGAATCTCCATAAGTAGACGAACTAGCTGCATATACAAAACGCTTTACTCCAGCATCTCTAGAAGCGACCAACATATTTAAAAAGCCACCAACATTTACATCATTGGTCGTAATAGGATCATGAATAGATCTAGGTACAGAGCCCAAAGCCGCTTCATGCAGAACAGAATCCGCATCTTGCACTGCCCTTTTACAATCTTCTAAATTACGAATATCACCTTCTACCAAGGTAAAGTCCTTATTCCCTAAAAAGGGCATTAAATTTTCTCTTTTTCCAGTTGAAAAATTATCCAAACAAACCACCTTGTTTTTCTTCATTAGCAATACCTCTATCAGACTAGAGCCAATAAACCCAGCACCCCCAGTTACTACAATTTTTTTATTTGATAATTCTATTTCTGAAAACATCTATTTACTTTTATCGTATTCTTTAAACCAGTTGACAAAACTAGAAACCCCTTCTTCTATATTTGTTTTGCTCTTATAACCGAGTGCTTCTAATTCTGATACATCTGCCCAAGTTTGAGGTACATCTCCTGCTTGCATTGGCAAATATTCTTTTACAGCATCTCGCCCAAAACTATTTTCTATAGCTTTGATAAAATCACCTAAAGATTGAGGACTTCCTTTACCTATATTAGAAACTCTATAGGCTGGTTTTTCTGACTCTTTTACCGGTGGGTTATTTATCAAAATTTCAACCCCATGAATGATATCATCAATATATGTAAAATCTCGACTCATATTGCCGTGATTAAAAATCTGAATAGGTTTCCCATTTGAAATTGCCTCTGCAAATAAATAAATAGCCATATCTGGTCTTCCCCAGGGACCATAAACGGTAAAGAATCGTAGTCCTGTCGTTGGAATCTCATACAAATGACTGTACGTATGCGCCATCAATTCGTTACTCTTTTTGGTAGCTGCATATAAACTTATTGGATGATCCACCGAGTCACTTATAGCAAAAGGCACTTTTTTATTTGCACCATATACACTTGAACTACTTGCATATAATAAATGTTTGATTTTATAAGATCTACAACATTCTAATAAGTTTAAAAACCCAACAATATTACTATCAATATAAGCCTCAGGATTTTCGATACTGTAACGAACTCCAGCTTGTGCAGCCAAATTTACAACAATATCAAAGCTGTGTTTTTCAAACAACAAAGGCAAGGCTTTTCTGTCGTGTAAATCCATCCGGATAAATTCAAAATTACCTTGTTGGTTTTTGGATGCCTTTAAAAATAGCTCTGCCTTCTCTTTTGTAATTCCGAGTTCTTTTAATCGTGCATATTTTAGATTAGGATCGTAGTAAGAATTGATATTGTCAATGCCCACCAATTCAAAATCTTTTGTCAATAATAATCTAGAAAGATGAAAGCCAATAAACCCCGCAGCTCCAGTTACTAATATTTTCATTGTAATTCTGTTGTATTTATATTTTTTGATTCTGTACTATCCATTCTTATGAAATATAGTATTAATACCATTTTAACATTTACTGAGCTATACGTCTAGTGTCTGTTTTATATTTTTTTGATATTTAGGTTTTTGTAGTACCATTCTAAGAATTGTTTTATGAAAAATGGATTCTTTGTATTGTGACCTATTAATTCTAAAACAAAATTCATCAAAATATGCTTGTATATGCCATT
>NZ_JBAHZZ010000045.1:0-13218 GCF_037132785.1 Flavicella sp.
CAAGAAAAACTAAATAATAGACCTAGAAAGATACTTGGATATAGAACGCCAAAAGAAATGATGGATATTGAACTTAAAATTGTAGCTTAGTAACATCATAAAACTAAAACGTTTTGTTGCGTTACAACCTTGAATCCAAGTTTTAGTCATTTATAATAAAAAAATGTTAGTATAATAAATATGTTTCTGAGTTGCAGTACTCTAAAATACTGAATTTGTTCATTAAATTGTTAAAAACAATTTAAGTTTTTTGTATATTATTCTCGGAGAAGGGCTACTTTTAATTTGTAAAGGTGTTGTCTCACTTAAATATAATTTGGTATGGCTTTGTCTAAGTTTGAATCGATGTTGAAAACCAACAAGATTTATTTTTTTGATTCTTCAGAATTCGAAGAGATTATTCATTATTATCTTGATAATGGACGCCATTCGTTGGCTAAAAAAGCTGTAAAGTTAAGCTTAGATCAACATCCTAGCTCTGTTTTGTTAAAACTATTAGAAGTAGAGTTGTTTATTTTTGAAGAAAAATATGATACTGCTGAAAGTTTATTGAGTGACTTAGAGATGATTGAACCGACAAATGAGGAGATTCATATACAAAGAGCTTCTGTTTTGTCCAAAAAAGACAAGCATAAAGAGGCAATTTATTCACTTCAAATAGCAATGGAATATACTGATGATGTTGCTGATGTAGCATCTTTATTGGCTATGGAATATTTGTATCTTGATGATTTTGATAAAGCAAGGATGAATTTTGCTAAATGTCTCGAGGTAGATTATGAAGATTATTCAGCTTTATACAATGTCATTTATTGTTTTGATATGGGTGAAAAACATAAAGAGGCAATAGAGTATCTGAAACAATACATTGATGTAAATCCTTATTGTGAAGTGGCATGGCATCAATTAGGTAGGCAATATGTTGTTTTAAAAAGTTTTGAAGATGCTTTAAGAGCTTTTGATTACGCCGTATTGATTGATGAGTCTTTTATTGGTGGGTATTTAGAAAAAGCAAAAACCTTAGAGATACTGAATAGGTATGATGAAGCGATAGAAAATTATTCTATTTCCTTGGAGCTAGACGATCCTACGGCTTTTGTTTATTTGAGAATAGGGGATTGTTATAGAGGTTTAAATCAATTAAAAAAATCTACTAAATTTTATAAAAAAGCAGTGAATGAAGATCCTTTGTTGGATAAAGCTTGGATGAGTTTAACAGATGTTTATTATCTATTGGAAGATTATTCTAAGTCTTTGTATTATATGAAAAAGGTTTTGTCTATTGATGAATTCAATTCCGTTTATTGGAGGAAATTAGGTGAAATAAACATCAAGCTTAGTTTTTTTGAAGAAGCCATTGTTGCTTTTAAACGGTGTCTAAGCTTAGATGATAAGTCAATTGAAATTTGGTTGGCTTTGTCAGATGTGCACTCTTATTTAGGTGATTATTCAGATTCATTGAATACATTAGTAAATGCTAAAAAGTATTTTAATGAAGCTGCTGAAATTGAATACCGTCTTTTTGGATTATTTCAGCAACTAGGTGATAAAGATATTTCTTTTTTACATTTAAAAAATGCATTGGCTATTGATTTTGAATTTTCAAAAGTTATGGAAAAAATGTATCCTGATTTTTTCAAACTTGATGAAGTGATACACATTATTGAAAACTTCCAAAAGAATAAATAATAAAATGTTTTTTATAGAAAAATCTAATTAGTATTATTTAGAGTAATTATCTGTTTATTTTGTCCTTAACGATATCATTAACTATGTGTTTTTCTGATATTAATGTTACATTTGCTGAAAATTATATTATCAATGGGAAGATCAATAAAAGGATATGCAGTTCTCTTTTTTAAAGGTGTAGCAATGGGAGCAGCAGATGTTGTACCAGGAGTTTCAGGAGGTACAATCGCATTTATATCTGGTATTTATGAAGAATTATTAGCAAGTATTAGTAGTGTCAATTTTAAAACATTCCAAATATTAAAAAATGAAGGAATAAAGGCTGTTTGGAGTTCTATAAACGGGAACTTTTTAATAACTTTATTACTAGGTGTTGCAGCAAGTGTAGTAACCTTGGCTAAGGGAATTTCTTTTTTGCTAGAAACAGAAGCAATACTTTTATGGTCGTTTTTCTTTGGTTTGGTCTTGGCAAGTGTTGTTTTTATAGCGAAGCAAATTACAAAATGGAATATTAAAACGTATTTGATTCTTGTATTAGGAGCTGTTGTGGCTTATTACATAACAACCCTTGAACCTTTAGTATCTGACGAAGCATCTTTATTGTTTTATTTTATATCAGGAGGATTGGCGATTTGCGCGATGATACTTCCGGGAATATCAGGTTCTTTTATTTTGGTTTTACTTGGGTCGTATAAAATGATCTTAGAAGCAATTCATTCAAGAGATTTCCAAATAATTGCTTCTGTAGGTGCTGGGGCGGTGATAGGTTTGTTAAGTTTTTCAAAGATGTTAAAATGGTTATTCTCCAAGTACAAAAATCTAACATTAGCTGGGTTAACAGGGTTTATTATCGGTTCTCTTAATAAAATTTGGCCTTGGAAAGAAACTTTGTCATGGAGAACAAACTCACATGGAGAAGAGGTGCCGTTATTACAAAAAAGTATAAGCCCTTTAAATTTTGAAGACAATCAATTACTATTTGCAATTGTATTTTCTATTATTGGTTATGGTATCATTTTATTATTAGAAAAATTACAAGCAGATAAAGAGTTGGATTAAAATATAATTGAATGTCTACAGGTAGAAGTGCAAAAGATAATATTATTCTTTTCCTTAAAGGGTTAGCAATGGGTTCTGCTAATAAAGTTCCTGGTGTTTCAGGAGGTATGGTAGCATTTGTTTTGGGCTTTTATGAAGAGATGATTTACACTTTTAGAAAGGTAAATCTAAAGGCCTTAAAACTTCTACTAAATGGACGTTTTAAAAGTCTGTTTGAGTATTTAAATATTACGTTTCTACTACTCGTAATGGGAGGTAGCTTGTTTAGTTATTTTAGTATTTCAATTATTTTAGATTATCTAATCACAAATTACGAAACACATGTTTGGAGTGCTTTTTTTGGAATGATTTTGGGCTCCATTTATTATATCGGGGTAAATTATAAGTATTGGAGTATAAAAAATACATTATTTGTCCTACTAGGAATTTTATTGGGCGCTAGTTTAAGCTATTTGCCACCAGCAACAGAAAACAGTAATCTATGGTTTGTTTTCTTTTGTGGTGTAATAGGAGTAAGTGGTATGACAATTCCAGGGCTGTCAGGTTCTTTTTTGTTAATGCTAATGGGAAATTATGTACTCTTGTTAGTTGATAGTGTTAATGTTGTATTTGAAGTATCAACCTCTATTATTGTTGGGAATATGGAAGTGTTAGAAGATGAAAGAAATATTCAATACTTAAAAATTGCTGTAACCTTTTTTATGGGTTCTTTATTTGGTCTAATTTCACTTTCTCATATTTTAGGTTACGTTTTAAAAAAATGGAATCATATAGTAATAGCTCTAATTATCGGCTTTATTTCAGGATCTCTTGGGATGGTTTGGCCATGGAAAGAAAAAATTTTAGCCAAAGAGTATGGAGTTTTGTTGTTAGATAGTTCTGGATTACCGATTGTAGAAAATTATGTGAGGTTTATTCCGAATATGAATAATTTTGAAAATTGGAGTTACGTTGGTTTTATTTTGATTGGAATTGCAATGGTTATTGGTATAGGTTTTTTTGAAAGAAAAAAGAAATCCGATACCATTTAATAACGATATCAGATATTCTATGTATTTACTAATTTTATGATTTACGATTACTAGCTAAAAGAGTGTTTTTTAATAACATGGCTATAGTCATTGGTCCAACACCACCAGGTACAGGGGTGATAAATTCAGCTTTCTTACTTACACTTTCAAAATGCACATCTCCAGCGAGCCTAAACCCATTCTTTTTACTGTCATCCTTAACTCTGGTAATTCCAACATCTATAATAGTAACGCCTTGTTTTACCATATCACCCGTTAGAAATTCAGCAATACCTAATGCAGCAACAATGATATCAGCTTGTTGAGTAATTTCTTTTAGATTATTAGTCCTACTATGTGTTAAGGTAACTGTAGCATTACCTGCTTTGCGTTTTTGACTTAAGAGAATACTCATCGGACGACCAACAATATGGCTTCTCCCAATTACGACTACATTTTTCCCAGAAGTTTCAACGTTGTAACGTTCCAGTAGCTCCATGATTCCATAAGGAGTTGCTGGTAGAAAAGTAGGCAATTCTAATGCCATTTTACCAACGTTTGTAGGATGGAAACCATCTACGTCTTTGTCGGGGTGAATAGCCATTAAAACTTTGTTTTCATCGATGTGCTTTGGCAAGGGAAGTTGTACTATAAATCCGTCGATATTGACATTATTATTTAGATCTTCAATTATTTGTAAAATTTTTTCTTCTGTAGTTTCTTTTGGTAGGTCTACTAGTGTAGATTCAAAACCTACCAAATTACATGCTTTAACTTTAGCTCCTACATAAGTCATACTAGCACCGTCAGTACCAACAAGTACTGCAGCTAAGTGAGGTGTTTTTTTGCCTTCTTTTTTTATTTTAATAACTGCTTCAGCTATTTCAGTTTTTATATCGGAAGAAGTTTGTTTTCCATCTAAAATTGTCATCGAGCGAATATTTTAATTTTCAATAAACAAGACTAACGTATTCCTTGCATCATTTGCATCATCTTACGACTATTACCACCACCTCCTTGCATCATTTTCATCATTTTGCTCATTTGGGTGAATTGTTTCATCAATTGATTGACTTCTTGAATTGTAGAGCCAGAACCTTTAGCAATTCTTTTCTTGCGGCTAGCATTGATTGATTTAGGTTCTGTTCTTTCGCTAGGTGTCATAGAATGAATAATTGCTTCAATACCTTTGAATGCATCATCATCAATATCAATATCCTTCATTGCTTTACCAACACCAGGAATCATTCCCATTAAATCTTTTACATTACCCATTTTTTTAATCTGCTGAATTTGAGCTAAAAAGTCATCAAAGCCAAATTGATCTTTCGCGATTTTTTTTTGAATTTTTCTTGCAGCCTCTTCATCGTATTGTTCTTGAGCTCTTTCAACTAGAGACACAACATCTCCCATTCCTAGAATTCTGTCAGCCATACGGTCAGGATGAAAAACATCAATTGCGTCCATTTTTTCACCAGTACCAATAAATTTGATAGGTTTATTTACTATAGATTTAATTGATAATGCAGCTCCTCCACGAGTGTCTCCATCTAATTTGGTTAAGATAACTCCGTCGAAGTTCAGTAAATCATTAAAGGCTTTTGCTGTGTTCACCGCATCTTGCCCTGTCATTGAATCTACAACAAATAATGTTTCTTGAGGATTAACGGCTTTATGGATATTGGAAATTTCAGTCATCATCTCTTTATCTACAGCCAAACGACCTGCAGTATCAATGATTACCGTATTTTTTCCAGTAGCTTTTGCATGCTTAATTGCATTTAAAGAAATTTCAACAGGGTTGTTATTTCCAACTTCAGCATAAACTTCAACACCAATTTGCTCTCCTACAATTTGAAGTTGATTGATGGCAGCTGGACGATAAATATCACATCCAACGAGTAATACTTGTTTTGACTTTTTATTAGTTAAATAGTTAGCTAATTTCCCTGAAAAAGTTGTTTTACCTGAACCTTGTAGTCCAGACATTAAGATTACAGTTGGGCTTCCTGTTAAGTTTACGCCAACAGTTTCTCCTCCCATCAAGTCTGTCAATTCATCTTTTACGAGTTTAACTAATAATTGACCAGGATTTAGTGTTGTTAATACATCTTGTCCAATTGCTTTTTCTTTTACTCTAGCAGTAAAATCTTTAGCAATTTTATAATTTACATCGGCATTGATCAAAGCTTTTCTAACTTCTTTCAATGTTTCAGCAACATTTACTTCGGTAATTTTCCCATGTCCTTTTAATACATGAAGTGCTTTGTCTAATTTTTCGCTTAAATTCTGAAACATACTGTTGAATAAGTTTTTTAAAGCGACAAAGATAGTAGAAACTCAAGGTCTTTCAAAGTGGCACATCAAAATAATTTGCACTAAATTTAGTTTTTGAAATTAATAATTAAGCAAGTAAAAAAATCAATTGGTTATGTGTTATACACAAGTAGTTTTTAGAAGAGACAGTTTTAAAGTTTTTTAGACGTCTCAATAAATGGTTTTTGGAAAGGAAATGATTTATTGATTAGAAAAATATAGAGATAATTGGAATAACAATTTAAACAGTTATAATGTATTGAGGTAGGGATTAATCTCATCCAAAAGTGTCTTCGAATTCTAATTTTTTTGTTTTTTATTTTGCAATTTGGGCATATTTTACTCATGTAGGGGTAGTTGGATAGGTAGTGTGGTTATTAAAAGCTAAAGGTACAATTTTATTGTTTTTTATCAAAACCTATTGAAAGAGAATTTACACAAAACCGCAAACCTGTTTCCGTTGGTCCATCATCAAAGATATGTCCTAAGTGTCCTTGACAAGTACTACAAATTATTTCTGTACGTGTTTTGTTTAAGCTAGTATCTTCTAAATATGTTATTTTGTAGGGAATAGCTTTGTCAAAAGAAGGCCAACCACAATGTGCGTCAAATTTTGTTGATGAATCAAAAAGTGCTGTGCCACACCCTTTACATGTGTATGTTCCTCTTTCAAAATGTAAATTTAATTTTCCTGTATGAGGTTTTTCGGTTCCTTTTTCTCTAAGAACATAATATTCATTTTCAGTTAATTGATCTTTCCATTCTTGTTTGCTTTTATTAACTTTCATTTGGATATTTTTTAGGTTGAGATTTTAAAGATACTGAATTGATACGATAACTACGTCCTGTGATTTTTGGACTTTTTCAAAACATGTCCTAGATGTGTCCATGGCAAATAGCGCAATCAACTTCAACTCGATTTATGTTATCACCTTTGTCTAGGATTTTAGTTGAAATTTTTTCTGTAGACTAATCAAAGACAGACTATTATTATGTAAATTCTATTTGAACAGTGGATATAATAAAGAGCTTAACTATTTTTATTATTTAAATGACGCATTAAATATGTTTTTTTTTACATAAAAACAAAACCGTAGCGGGGCTATGCTTAAACTTTTATTGTTTATCTAAATAAAAAATAGTCCAAATTATTTATATTCGTGATGAATTAATATGAAATACTAACAGAGATGTTAAAGATGGTAATTATATTTGTATATCAAATTAAATAACTACTTATGAGATTTATAATCATTTTACTGAATTTATTATTTTTAGGTTCAAGTTGTTCAACAGTTCCAATTACAGGAAGGAAAAGGGTGAATTTTGTTTCGGATTCAGAGGTATTGCCTATGAGTTTTGCTCAATATAAAACCTTTCTTGATGAGAGTACATTGTCTGATAATCTACAAGAGACAAGGGAGATTAATGAGGTAGGGGAAAGAATTTCAAAAGCTGTAACGAAGTTTATGAGAGATAATAATATGTCTAAGGAGGCGGATAGTTATGAATGGGAATTTAATTTAGTTCAAGATGAAGCCATAAATGCTTGGTGTATGCCTGGTGGTAAAGTTGTTTTTTATACAGGAATTTTACCAATAGCCAAAAACACTGATGGAATTGCTGCAATTATGGGGCATGAAGTAGCTCATGCTTTTGCAAAACATGGTCAAGAGCGTATGTCCTCTCAAAAAATTAAGCAAATAGGTGCTGTAGCTGTTGCGGCGGGTAGTTCTGGAGTGTCTACGGAAGAACAATTGATGTGGAATATGGCTTATGGTTTAGGTTCGGGTTTGGGTATGTTGAAATTCAGCAGACAACATGAAACAGAAGCAGATAAATTAGGGATGGTTTTTATGATTATGGCAGGATACAACCCTCAGGAAGCAGTGGAGGTTTGGAAAAGAATGAAAGCTATGGGGGCAAGTTCTACTCCTGAATTTATGAGTACTCACCCTTCAAACGCGACAAGAATTAAGGATTTACAAGATTTTATTCCAGAAGCTAATACACTAGCAAAGAAGTTTAATTAATCTACTTTGAGATTGATATAATAGTTTTTATCAATAGTAAATTTATCGATTTTATAGTTTATTTTAAGCCTTTGCCATTTTGTATTTGGGGTTATTTTTATTTGTCTTTTGTTTAAATAACAATATAGAGGCATATCAAAATTTTCAATACAGTTAGTCCATCTGTATTTGATGTTTTTTTTATGGATTTTATACTCTAATGTTGGTATTTGAGTGGTTCTTAAATATTGATCAAAGACTTTTGAAAAATCTATACCAGTAAAATCAGATATATAATTTTCAATTTCTTTAGTTGTTACAGTTTGGTGATAAAAAACTTGATTTAAACCTCTTAATAAGAGTCTCCAAGTCTCGTCATTTGCTATAGTATATCGAATGTTTTGTAACATGTTGGCACCTTTATAGTACATGTCTTCAGAACCACGGTTGTTGACATTGTAATTTCCGATTATTGGTTTGTCGTTGAGGATGTTTTTTCTTATTCCAATTAAGTATTCATTGGCAGCTTTTTTTCCATAGAAATATTCTAAATACATGGCTTCTGAATAGTTTGTAAAACTTTCATGAATCCACATGTCAGCAATGTCTTTGTTTGTGATATTGTTGCCAAACCATTCATGTCCAGACTCATGAATGATGATGAAATCAAATTTCAACCCCCAACCAGTTCCACTTAAGTCGGTTCCTCGATATCCATTTTTATAATTGTTTCCATAACTAATTGCACTTTGATGTTCCATGCCTAAATAAGGAGCTTCAACAATTTTGTAGCTATCTTCATAAAACGGGTATGGTCCAAACCAAAATTCAAAGGCTTCTAGCATTTTGTCTACTTGCATAAATTGACTTTTTGCTTTAGAAAAATTTTGTTTTAAAATGTAATAATCGCAATTTATTATTCCCGATTCTCCTTTATAATTATTGCGATAATTAATATAATTACCAATTGACATTTGAACAGCGTAATTATTTATGGGGTTGATCACTTTCCAGTGATAGGTTTTCGTTTTTTTGATAGTATCAATGGACGTCTGTATTAATCTTCCATTTCCTACGGCTACAAGATTCTGTGGAACTGTGTAAAAAAGTTCTATTCCCTTGTCTGGTTTATCATACGGATGGTCTTTACAAGGCCACCATAGACTCGCCCCATCTCCCTGACATGAGGTGCCAATAAAATCACAACCATATTCGTCTTTAGTCCATGTAAATCCACCACGCCAAGGAGCTGAGTTTGTTGCTAAAGGAATGCCTTCAAATTTGATTGATATGTGGTTTATTGAGTCGATAATTTGATCTTTTTTCAGGTATATTGTGTAGGTGTCTCCAATTCTTTTCGTTATTAAAATATGATTACCTTGTTTAACCTCAAGTATATTCATTGGTTTTTGCAAATCAATTTGCATAGTGGTTTTATTTTCTAAAACCTTATAAAATATTTTATTTGAGCCAGATATGGATTTTGATAAGATGTCTACGGAAATATCCAACTCATATTTTTGTAGATCCCACCATGATCTATCAGGAGAAATGTTTCCTCTTAAAGAATCCTTTTTTGTAAAGGTTTTCTTTTGAGAGTTTAGTGTAAATGTACAGAGGAACATTACCAAATAAATTAAAATTCTCATAACGTTAGTTTAAAGTGGTTTAGAAAAAAAACAAGCCTGATTACCAATGTAAACAGGCTTTATATATTTAGAAGCTAAACTATTATGTTTTCTACTCAAATATTTCTCTTTTAGAAAAGTGGAATGCGCTTTCAATTGCAGCGTTTTCATCACTGTCTGATCCATGAACGGCATTTTGAGTCATAGAAGAAGCAAACATTTTACGAATTGTTCCCTCTACGGCATCTCCTGGATTTGTGCTTCCTATTAAAAGTCTGAAATCTTCAACGGCATTTTCTTTTTCCAAAATAGCTGTTACAATAGGGCCGCTAGCAATAAATTCAATAAGCTTTTCGAAAAAAGGTAAATCTTTATGTGTTGAGTAAAAATTTTCTGCATCCGATTTTGATAATTGAGTTAATTTTATTGCTACAATCTTAAATCCAGACGCATTAATTTTTTCTAGGATAGCTCCTATATTCCCCTGTTTTACAGAGTCAGGTTTTAACATTGTAAAGGTTCTATTTGTTCTCATTTTTTAATATTTTAGATTTCAAGGTAAAGATACTTTTTTTATATTGAAACCATGTTTTGAGAGGTATACTAATGGCTTCTAATTGATGTTTCATGTTTTAATAATATAATATGTTTATTTTAACATTTTTTTTTGCAATGTATAAGAAAACAAACTTCAATTAAATTGTACATTTGCAAACTATGAATAGAAAGCAAATAGTAGCTGTAAAAAAGTTATTGAGTACTCCTAAAAATATAGTTTTGGTGGCTCATAGAAATCCAGACGGAGATGCTATAGGATCTACGTTAGCAATGCAACATTATTTGTCTAAAAAAGGGCATACTGCTACAACCGTTTTACCCAATGATATTCCTGAGTTTTTACAATGGTTACCTGGAGTACACACTGTTTATAAATATGATAAGCATAATAAACAGTCGAAAAGAGCAATCAAAGAGGCAGATATAGTTTTTTTGCTAGATTTTAATGCTTTTCATAGAGTTGGAGATGATATGCAGAAAGCATTGGAAGCATATGAAGGTACTTATATAATGATTGATCATCACCAACAACCAGATCCTGTTACAGAGTTTATTTATTCAGACACCTCTATTTGTTCTACATGTCAAATGGTGTATCAGTTTATAGATATGATGGAGGAGCTAGAAATGATTGATGCTGATATTGCTACTTGTTTGTATACAGGTATAATGACAGATACAGGGTCTTTTAGATTTTCATCAACAACGAGTACAACTCACAAAATAATTGGATCTTTGATTGATAAAGGTGCTGATAATTCTAAGATTCACGATAAAGTTTTTAATACAAATACATTTAGTAGATTACAGTTAAAGGGAGTTGCTTTGTCCAATTTACATATTTTACATGAATACCATGCAGCTTATATAACTTTGTCTCAAGAAGAGTTAAATACGTGTAATTTTCAAAAAGGAGATACAGAAGGCTTAGTAAATTACGGGTTATCTATAAAAGGAATCTATTTAGCTGCAATTTTTATTGAAGATAAAGAGCAGAAAATTATAAAGATTTCCTTAAGGTCTAAAGGAGGTTTTTCAGTGAATAAATTTTCAAGAGATCATTTTAATGGTGGAGGACATGATAATGCTGCAGGCGGGAGGTCGTTGACATCGTTGAAAGAAACAGTGAAAACATTTTTAAAATTACTTCCTAACTATAAAAATGAATTAGAAGAATCTTATGAAGGTTAATATATTTTTAATATTTATGTTTTTACTCACTTTAGGTGGATGTAATAAAACAGAAGCACGTAGGGCTGTTAACTTAACAAAGGTTTCAGAACTAAATAAAACGATTGCTATTAACAAAAGAATTTTTCTAGAAGAACAAAATTTGATAAAAAAATATATTGAGTTAGATTCAACATTGGCATATATAAATTCAGGAAAAGGTTTTTGGTATGCATATCTAATTAAAAACGATAATTCCGTAAAACCAATTAGAGGTGATAATATAGTTTTTGAACAAGAACTTATAGGATTGGATGGAACTATTTTATATACAAAAAAAGACTTAGGTTTGCGAAGTTATGTTGTAGATAAAGAACATATTATAAAAGGTCTAAAAGAAGGTTTAAAAATAATGGGAGAAAAGGAAGAAATAAAATTTATTTTTTCATCATTTGTTGCTTATAGAATGAATGGGGATGCTTCTGGAAGAATTGGAAGTAATGAACCGATTATAAGCAAGATTAAATTAATAACAATTAACTAATAACAATTAAAATAACGAAAATGAAAATCAAAAGTATTGCGGTTCTTGGATTGGTTGCTACAATAGCATTCACATCATGTAACAACCAAAAAAGACAAGCTAGTTTAGCAACAGAAATCGATTCTGTTAGTTATGCATTAGGTTTAGATATGGCCAATAAAATAAAAACTAATTTTCCTAATTCTAATGGGGCTGCTTTTATCGAAGGATATGAAAATGCAGCTGATACTTCTAATGTGAAAATTGAAATTAAAGAGATTGATAATCTTTTAAGAGTGTTTTTTATGAAAAAACAACAGGAGGACGTCATAAAAGCAGCTGATTCTTCTGGGGTTGTAGAAGAAATAGTAAATTCAAATACAACAGCTAAGTTGTTGAGTGAGCATGATTCTGTTAGTTATGCATTAGGTTTGGATATGGCTCTTAAATTAAAACCAAGTTTTGAAGATATCAATAACTCTTTATTTGTTCAAGGATACAAAGAATTAGGAAATGAAAAGGTGTTGTTGGAATTGGAAGGTTTAGAAGATGTTTTAAGAATATTCTTTATGGCTAGACAGCAAAAACAAGCAGAGGAGCAGATAAATAAAGATTTTGGTCAGATCAAAGAAGATGGATTGAAATTCTTAGAAGAAAATAAAGCTAAAGAAGGAGTTGTTGTTACTGAAAGTGGATTGCAATACATAGTAATCAAAGAAGGAAATGGAATTCACCCTGAAGCTACGGATAATGTAACAGTACATTACCACGGAACTATACCTGACGGAACTGTTTTTGACAGTTCTGTAGATAGAGGAGCACCTTCATCTTTTGGTTTAAATCAAGTAATTAAAGGTTGGACAGAAGGTTTACAGTTGATGGGAGAAGGAGCTAAGTTTACATTTTATATTCCTCAAGAATTAGCTTATGGAGCGAATCCTAGAGGAGGACTAATTAAACCTTTTATGCCTTTAGTTTTTGAGGTAGAATTGATTAAAGTAAATAAATAAAAGTAATTTTTTCATTTTTATTGGTAGTTGTATCTGCTTCCCCTTTTCGGTACTTTTATTTGAAATCGAATATTTACAATAGTTCAATTCCTAATAAAAATTACTGAGTTAGTCATTTAGTTTCTGTATCTTAGTGTCATTAAATATAACAGATATGGATGTTTTTCAAGGTCAAAATATACTGAGTTTTATAAAAGAACTGCCAAATGATGAAGCTTGTAAGGCTTATTTAGCCAAAATAAA
>NZ_JBAHZZ010000062.1:0-20373 GCF_037132785.1 Flavicella sp.
TCTAGTTGTCCACAAAGCGTAATCCAACTTTAATTGATCTGGCATTACATCAGTAATCATTTTTTGAATTGAGTCTTCTTGATCCTTATTGAGTAGTTTTCTGTTTTCAGATTTGACTCCCCGCTTTTGATAAATCAAGGGTTTTTTACCTCCTTTATTGTAGAGTTTCCTCCAATCCATAACAGTATTTACATGAACACCATAAAACATCGCTATGTCCTTTTTCTTATCTCCTCGATTTATCATTTTTATGGCATCCCTTCGTATAATTTCTCTTTCTTGATCGGACACGCTTCGTAAGTCTGTTTTTTCCGTCAATAAAGATACAAAAAAAATATATTAATTAAAGAACTATTGGTTCTGAGTTTATATAAGCAAATTATCGTACATTTGGTTTAAGAAAAAAAGAATACTTACCCTATAAATCTTTTATAAAATATGGAAAACCAGTTAAAATTCATATTCAGTCAATTTAACCAAGATACTCAGTTTGAGTCTTATTCTGAATTGGCTTCGGGACATATAAATGACACCTACTTAATTAAAACTACAAAAAAACCATTTTTTGTTTTACAGCGAATTAATCATGGGGTATTTAAAGATATTCCAGGTCTTATTTCAAATAAAGTGAATGTGAGTAATCATTTAATTAAGAAATTATCACATTTGCCAAAAGAGGAGTTAAACCGTAGTGTACTTCGTTTTGTTAAAACGAAAGAGGGAAATTCCTATTATCAAGAAAAAGAAGGTAATTATTGGAATATGATGGTTTTTATAGATAATAGTGTAACTTATGAAGAGGTTAAAGATGAAGAAGTTGCTTATGAAGGAGGTAAGTTATTTGGTGACTTTTTGAATATGACAAGTGATTTTCCTGCAGAAACATTGACTGAGGTTATTCCAAAGTTTCACGATATGTCATTTCGTTTTTCTCAATTCGAAGAAGCCTTAAAAACTGCATCAAAAGAAAGAAAAACACAAGCAAAGGAATATATAAATTGTGTAGCAGCACTGAAAGATGAAATGCACATTTTACAAAACCTAAAAGAGTCTGGAAAAATAAAAATTAGAGTTACACACAACGATACAAAAATTTCTAATGCTTTATTCGATACAAATAAAAAGGGTTTGTGTGTAATAGATACAGATACTATTATGCCAGGGATTGTACACTACGATTTTGGGGATGCTATTAGAACTATTTGTAATACTGCAGCAGAAGATGAGAGGAATCTTGATTTAGTAAATTTTAATATGAATTATTATAAAGCTTATGAAAAAGGATTTTTAGAAGAGGTCGAATCAGCGCTTACTCCGATTGAAATTAAATATCTTCCATTAGCAGCAAAGACGATGATTTTTATAATGGCACTTCGTTTTTTAACGGATTTTTTAAATAACGATATTTATTACAAAATAGCATATCCTGAGCATAATTTTGACAGAGCAAAGAATCAATTTAAATTAATAGAAAGTTTTGCCAAGCAAATCGAAACAACATAATTTAAAACAGTTTCTTTAAAGGATTTTAACTATATGTAAATAAACAAGTAATATTATTAGGAAGCAAACCTCCAATTATCTTCTCGAAAATTTATTTAAAACTGCATTTATATCTTTTGAAATATTGAGTTTATATATAAAAAACAAATACAATACGCTAATGAGTATCCCCTTTAGCGCAATATTTAATAGAGGATGGAACTGAAAGTTCCAAAAGAAAAACATCCCATAAAAAACAATCAATACTATAAATAACAAACCTGTTTTCGAAGTAAATGGATATAAATTAAACTTAGCTTTAACAAAGAGTAATTTAATTGTATTAAAAACAAAAACTACGAGTAATGTTGACAATGCCGCACCTTCTATACTCATCAAATCAATCAAATAATAATTTAAAACGATCACAGAAAATGCCATAGCGATACCGTAAGGCAATAAAACTTTATAATGCTTCGAGTTTGTTATGATCGCTCCATTTCCTCCTAAAAACATATGATATAGCTTTGCTAAGGATATACAAAACACAATATACTCTCCTCCCCTAAATTTTTCAGGTAACAATTCAAACATCACAGTAATATTCAAATTAATCAACAAAAAAACCAAACCAGAAATTGCTAAAAGATTTACAGAACTCTTTTTATACAAGCTATTCACCTCATCCATTTTATTTGTACTTAAGGCTCTCGCTATTAAAGGCTGTAATATTTGTGCCATTGCTCTTCCAGGAGTTTCTACTACTGATCCAATATAAACGGCCACAGAATAATATGCTGTTAAGGCAATTGCTTCCTTCTGCGGAATCATAAACTTATCAATATCTATCAAAATTGTTCCTGCAGCTCCCGCCAAAATAACATATAAAGAATATCTTATGACTTCTCCTATATTTTCTGGTAACTGCAAACTAAATTTTGGACGGTACAAATTCAATGCATACGAAGCCATCAGAAACATTCTAATAAAATAAGCACCCGTTAAACTCCAAATAAACTCTTCAATTGTAATCAGCTTAAAATACACAGAAAACAGAAGTACCATGGCTGCTATTCTTGAAAAAAGCTCTTTTAACAAATTCCCATAAACTGATTGCATCTGAACCTTAGACCAAGCGTAAAAAACCTCAAAATAAGCGGTAGCTATAGCGACCAAATAAATAACACTAACATATTCCTTTACTACAGGGTTTTTAATAGATAAATAATTAGAAATTCCCTCATAAAACAACACGCCTATAAAACCGATTGGCAATGCGACCAATAGAGGTAATAATAAGGCTACGGATAAAAATTTATCCGTTTCCAATTTTGAAGTATAGCCAGAATAAAACTTAAGAATCGTGTATTGTACTCCAAATGCGACAAAAGGCATTAATAAATTCGCTGTAGACAACAAAAAAGTAACCAACCCGTAATAAGTATCTCCTAAAAAGAAAGTATATAAAAACAATGCATTGATTCCTCCAATTGCAAATGCACCATAAATGGTAAGGATATTTCTAATAGATTGTTTTAATACGATTCCCATTAATCTTGAATCAAATTACAAATAGCTTTGTGAATTTTTTCTCCAACATGATTCCCAAATAGTTCAATACTAAAATCATTCTCTTTGGTTTGAAACTCGTAAAACACTTCTACCATTTGATCTGAACTACTTCCTATAAGTTTAGCAAAACCATTTGACACCAGCTCTACCCACTCTGTCTGCTCCCTTGCTACTAAACAATACTTTTTATTAAAAAATGCTTCTTTTTGTAATCCTCCGCTATCTGTTACTACCAAATTACAATTTTTAAGCAATTCTAGCATATCAAAATATCCAACTGGCTCAATAAATTCAATAGGATACTCTAATTTATTATTTTCTAAAATATTTTTAGTTCTCGGGTGTAAAGGCATTATAACTTTTTTGACCCCATGAATCTTGGTCAATCCTTCAAATATTGAAGTCAAAACTGAAAGTGAATCTGTATTCTCCTGACGATGAATCGTTGCCAATACAAATTCATTTTTTTTAAGTCCAAGTTGTTCTATGATAGTAGATTTCTGGCTAGATATTTTCCCATAATACAAAACAGCATCCTTCATAATATCACCACAAATCACAAAGTCAATATCCAACTGATCGTATCCTTCCTTTTTTAAATTGGTCATTGCTGTTTCTGTAGGACAAAGTAATAAATTAGAAATTCTATCTGTTAATGTTCTATTTACCTCTTCAGGCATTTTCATGTTAAAAGAACGTAAACCTGCCTCAATATGCACTACTTTAATTTGCAATTTCTGAGCCGCCAAAGCACCTGCAAAAGTTGAATTTGTATCCCCGTAAACGACTACTGCATCTGGTTTTTCAACTAACAAAATAGCCTCTATTTTCTCTAACATTTGACCTGTCATGGCACCATGTCCAACTCCATTTACATCTAAATTGTATTTGGGTTTTGGAATTTCCATTTCAACAAAAAAAACATCACTCATATTTGCGTCATAATGCTGCCCCGTATGTACAATTACCTCATTTATTTGTTGGTTTTTCTGTATTTCACGACTTAAAACTGCTGCTTTTACAAATTGAGGTCTTGCTCCTAATATGGTAACTATTTTTTTCATTTAGCAAACTGTTGTTTTGATCAATTCTGCTAATTCTTTCGTTAGCTCTTTTCTGTGGTATTTATGAATATCAATACTAGAAACATTTAATTTTTGTTGAAGATAATCTTTGTAGTATCTCTTTATAATTTCTTTTATTTTTTCAAGTTCTGTGAAATTTACAATCGTCCCTGAATTTGTTTCTCTCAATATTTCAGCCAAATCACCATCTATAGGTCCAATTGCTAAAATAGGTCTTTTAGCTACTAAATACTCAAATATTTTCCCTGTAATAATTCCTTTAGCACTTGGTACATTATTCACTGCTAATAATAACAACTGAGATTTCTTCTGATATTCATAAACTTCTTCGTGCGGTAAGTAAGCAATTAATTTTGTGTTTTCCATTAATCCATTTTCCCTAATAGCATCAATCACACTCGCATCTAAATTCCCGATCAATTGAATCGTAAAGTTCTCAGAAAAACCTTTTATTTCGTTAGACAGTAAGGCCAAAGATTTCCATAGGATTATTGGATTTCTATCTTCATTCATCATTCCTATATGAGTAATAGAAAATTTGCTATCTAATTTTGTTTTTTCTACTGATATATCAACATCATAACCATTAGTTATAACAACTGTTTTTTTATTGAACTTTAAATAATTTTCACGCATTGTTTTCCCTACAACTATCACGGAATCAGAATTTTCAAGAACCTCTTGCTCCATAGAAAAATGTTTACGTTTCGCTTTTTCTGTCAAAGGTAATTGATGAAAATAATCAATATCAGTCCAAGGGTCTCTAAAATCAGAAATCCATTTTATGTTTGTTTTTTGCTTTAACTCTAAAGCTATTTTATGTAAACTATGAGGTGGTCCAGAAGAAATTATTATGTCTACAGAATTCTCTTTTATGTACTTTTCTAAGAATTTAACTGATGGTTTAATCCAGAACATCCTAGCATCTGGGATAAAATAGTTAGCCCTGATATAGGTACTAAACCTTCCAAACAATGTTTGATTACTCTTTAAAAAACCAGCATTCGTTTTTGCCTTTTTTCCTTTTGAAAAAAAACTAACCAATTGATAAGGCTCCCAAATAGGTTGTTTTAAAACTTCAATTCCCTCAGGAATATCTTTTGACAAACCAATATCTTCTATAGAAAAATCAGGATTATCAACAGTATAAACAATAGGAGTTATACCAAAACCTTGCAAGTATTTCACAAACTTCAACCAACGTTGTACTCCAGAACCTCCAGCTGGCGGCCAATAATATGTGAGAATTAATACTTTCAAACTTCTAATTTATTATATAAATGTACTAAGTTTTTAGAGGTTTGTTCCCATGTAAATTCATTTTCTATAAATTCTTTTCCATTGACTCCATAACGATCAACTAAATCAGTATTCGCAAACATTTCTAAAACTTTATCTGTAAAGTCTGCCTTATCTTTAGCTTTATGAACCAAACCAGATACAGCTCTTTTAATAATATTTTTTTGAGCATCAACATCACTTATCAATAGTGGTTTTCCTAAACTCATATATTGAAATATTTTATTGGCATAAGTCGTATCGTGATGTTTATTTTTATGCAATGGAGAAATACAAATAGTACTCGATTTTATATAGGATGGAAATAAAGAAACATCCTTCCATCCTTCAAAATCAACATATTTTTCAATGTGAAGCGCTCTAACTTTTTCTTTTAAAATAAAATCTGTACTACTAACACCTACAATGACTAATTTTATATTTTTTATTTTTTTTACCAACGTTGAAATACTTTCAATAGCAGTCATCAGTCCTCTTCTCAACCCAGTATCCCCTAAATACAAAAGCACAAAATCATTTTGATATTTATTTTCTATATCTATATTATAAACAGCTTCTTTATAAAAAGATCGATGCACTGTATTCGGCACCACTACTATTTGATCCTTTGTGACATCACAACGCTCTAACAAATCTTGTTTCGCCTCTTCTGTGACTACAATTGTAGCTTTTGTCTGCTCTATATATTTCTTTTCATAAAACTTCCAAATACTTGGTTTTATGACATATTTCCCAGGGAATTTATTTAGATGTGGATAGAATTTCATGATTTCTGGTCTGTTTTCATGTAAATCCATCACAATAGGAAGATTCAATATCGAATTTGCCTTAAAAGCAGCACCTGCAACTTGAATGTCATGGATATGAATCGAATCTATATTATTTACCTCTAAAAAATGGTTGATTTTTTTTGAAATACTATTCTTATAAAAGGGTAAAGTATAGGCCAAAGCAGATAGCTTATATTCTAGTTTAGAAGAAAGGTATCTTCTTATAAAAATACCTTTTATAGATTCATTTTCTAATTGTTCTCCATAATGTAAACAAAATAAAAACACTTCGTGACCAGCCTTAACCAATGTCAAAGCTTCATTTTCCACCCTTGGATCAGGAGGAAAAACGGCATCTAAAAGCATTCCTATTCTCATAAATTATTTTCTTTCAGCGTAAACCGCATAATATCTTGGTGTAAATTTCCTCAATATAGGACGAAATCCTAATTGCTTTGTCGGACTTGTCCATTTTTTAGTTTTCTTATAGTCCCAACCCGACTTTTCAATCAGCCAATCAAACTGCCAATCTTCAAACTCATGGTAATGACGATCCCACATATCCGTTTTACTTCTATAAGCACTCGCAAACCAAAGCTTTAATGGAATCGTTGTAATTAATTTCTTTGCTTCAATTAATTTCAAAACATTATAAGGAGCTAATAAGTGTTCAAATATTTCAAATGCAGTAACAGCATCTACTTTTTGATTATTTACTGTTTCTGGAAAATTATCCAAATCTTCCCCATTTGTATTATAAACAGTATATCCATTTTCTTCCATAATTTCAGAAAAAGGATTACGAACTCCTAAGTCCAAAATTACAGCTGGAGCTGGCAATACTTCTTGCAAAAACTCTAAGGTATGTGCATACCTTTTATTGTGGATTATTTTGTACATATTCTATTTGTTTTTAATCATCTTATTCCTATACAGACCAATACTAGACAGTAAAAAAAATAAAAACATGCTACCTAAATTAATAATACTACCCGTTGCAATAATAGTAGGTTCGAATTTAAATTCAATTAGATGTTTACCTGCTGGTACTTCCAAAGCCCTTAAAACATAGTTTACTCTGATATAAGGTTTAATTTCCCCGTCAACATAAGCGTTCCATCCTTCTTTATAATAGATTTCAGAAAAGACTGCTAACTGATTCGTTTGACTATTTGATTGATACGATATAGCATTAGCTTGGTAACTTTTTAAATCAATAGTAGCAAAACTATCTATTCCTTGAACTTGATATTGACTTTTAAAATTGGTGAATTCTAGTTCATTTATAATAGCTGTTGATTTTGAATCAAAATCTGCCAAAGACACTATTTCTTCATTTGCTGAATTTACAAATAAGACATCATTAACAAACCAGGCATTTCCATTTGATTCTGGATTCACCTGCAATTCTTTTTCACCCGATTCATCAGAAATGACAAAATACTTTGTATTAAGCATATTAAAAACCTGTAAATTGTTTTTCAAAATATGAAAATCTACCAATTCTTGATACCTTCCCAATTTTGCGGCATGATAACCACCAATAGATTTATGAAAATAAGATGTTGCCCCATCATTCATGAAATTTCTTGAAAAATTAGCAACCCTATAATGTCCTTTATCTTTTAATATCTCTATATCTATTTCTGATTTCACGAATGGTTTTTCAATTTTACTCGCTTTGTGAAAATCACTTGTATCCACATACCTTCTTGCAGTACCAACCATATCAAACAAGAACAAAACAGCCATAATACCCAACACAACATTATATCTAATCTTATCTTTTATATATAAGAACAACACTGCTGCTGTTGCTAAAACAAGTAATAAGGAACGTAAACTATCATCAAAAAAAAGAACTTTTCTATCTGCCTGAATGGCATTGCTTAGTCCTTTTATCATATTGTCATAGTAACCATCATTCGCTCCTTCAAAACCAAAAACGCTAGTTCCGATTAAAGTAAACAACAAGGCAAAGCCACCAACGATATAAAAACTATTTTTTAAATAAATTTCCTTTTCTTTTTTTGTCAATGCATCAGAAAAATATTCTTTTAAAGCCAACAAGCCCAATAACGGAATACATATTTCAGCAATAACCTGAATAGATGACACAGCCCTAAATTTATTGTATAAAGGTACATAATCAATAAATATTGATGTTAGGAAATTAAAATTATGTCCCCAACTCATCAAAATTGAAAATATGGTAGCAGCAACCAACCAAATTTTCAGTTTAGAATTCACAATAAAAATCCCTAATACAAATAAGAAAATAAATACTGCTCCAATATAAGCAGGAGCCGCAACAATGGGTTGACTTCCCCAATATGTAGGAACGTTTTCAGAAAACCTCTTCGCTTGACTATGGTCAGTTCTAGAACTTAAAAACTTATAGGTTTCCGAACTTTCACCTAAACTTTCACTATTTGCTCCCCCGGTAAATCTCGGAATAAACAAATTAAAAGTTTCCATTTTACCATAACTGTATTCTGTTATATAACTATATGAAAGTCCAGTACTTACCTTTTTGGATTTACCATCTGATGTAATCGTCAATTCACTTTTCCCTCTTGTACTTTTATCCGCATATTGTTTTGTAGCCAATAAACTACTAGCATTCATTCCTAATGCCAAAACCATACCTAGAATTATAATTGCCGACTGAATTGCAAATGACTTAATAGATTTTTGGGTTTTTAAAACATCAATTAAAAAAACAATTCCTAAAATCAATAAAACAAAGCCCAGATAATAGGTCATCTGAGGGTGACTTGTATTTATTTCCAACGCCATAGCAAGGGTTGTCAATAAAAAACCTTTTAAATATTTCGATTGATAGACCAACAATACTCCTGCCAAAACTATTGGAATATATCCAATTGCATGTGCTTTTGCATTATGTCCAACTCCAATTATAATTATAAAATAGGTAGAAAACCCAAAGGCTAACGAACCAATTATAGCTAATTTCCAATCAAATTTCAACACCATTAAAAGCACAAAAAAACCTAAAAAATAAAGAAATAAATAATCTGCAGGTCTTGGTAAAAAACGAATAACACTATCAATTTTTTTAATATAGTTATTGGGATAATAAGTACTTAATTGATAGGATGGCATACCCCCAAACGCAGCATCAGTCCAATAAGGCTCCTCCCCATGTTTAACTCTAAAATCTTTAATTTCTTTAGACATTCCACGAAATTGTTGAATGTCACTTTGAAAAATTTTTTCCCCTTTTAGTACTGGGGAAAAATAGACTAGAGCAACTCCTGCAAAGACAAACAATGCTATTAGATAAGGAGTTATTTTTTTAATGTTCATAGAGATGGAAATAATTTATTGAATACCTTTAACCTAAGCTTTTAATAATTCTTTTGCATGTTCTAATGCAGACTCACTAATATTTTTACCACCTAATATTTCTGCAACTTCTATAACCCTTTCCTCGTAAGTTAACGGTTTTAAAAATGTTGTCGTAATTCCATCTACATCTTCTTTATACACTTTAAAATGAGCATCCCCTTTTGCTGCTATTTGCGGTAAATGTGTAATTGTTATTACTTGCATATATGCACCCATTTCTTGCATTATATCTGCAATTTTATTAGAAACATCACCTGAAACACCTGTGTCAATTTCATCAAAAATAATAGTAGGTAGTTTTGTGTATTTTGAAAGGATCAATTTGACTCCCAACATTATCCTAGACATTTCACCTCCTGAAGCCACTTTTTTAAGCTCGTCATAATGACCTCCTTTATTTGCTGAAAACAAGAATTTTAATTCATCTTTTCCGTTAAAGTAATAATTATCAGAATGGCTTAATCCTATATTAAAAGAGGCATTCACCATTCCCAATTTAGATAATACTTCTTCTAACTGTTTTGTCAGTTTAGGTATCGATATTTTTCGTTTTGTGTGAACCTCTAGACTGATTGCATTTAATTTTTTAACTACTTTTGTAATTGCCAACTCTTTTTCTTCCAATAGCTCAGATGCATTTTCAACCTGACATACTTTAACCTCAAGAGCATCCCTAACAATAATCAGCTCCTTTACCGTAGATACCATATGCTTTTTTTGCAATGTATAAATCAATTGCAAACGATCGTTTAATCTATCAATTTCATCAGAGTTTACATCAACACTTTCTATAGATTTCTCTAACTCGAAAACAACATCATTTAACTCGATTATCAAACTTCCAACTCGAGTAGCATAAGATTCAAATTCATCAGAGAAACCACTAATTTTGTCCAAAGTGTTTTTCATCTGATTTAATCCTGTTTGAATCCCAACCTGTTCATTTCCAGCTAAATTCACACTCTCAACCAAAGCAGAACTAATGGCTTCACTATTATTTAGTTTATCTATCGTTTCTTCTAATTCCTCTTGTTCATAATCCTTTAAACCAGACTGTTCCAACTCTTTAAATAAGTGTGAATTATAAGCATACTCTTGTTTTGCCGCCTCCTGACTCTGTAACAAAACTTGCAATTCCTTTTGGAGTTTTTTATAAATCTTTAATTCGTTGCTATATTTTTCTAACAATTCAAAATTACCCGCCAAAGCATCCAAAATATGAAACTGGTAACTTGATTCAGACAATTGTGCTGTTTTATGTTGAGAGTGAACATCAATCAATTTTTCTTTCAATAAATTTAACACCGACAATGTTACAGGCATATCATTTACAAAAGCCCTAGATTTACCACTTGGTAAAATTTCTCTCCGAATAATAGTCTGTTCTTCATAATCTAAATCTTCCTGTTCAAAGAATTTTTTTAATCCATAGTCATCAACAGAAAAAGTCGCTTCGATAACACATTTTTTCTTATTATCCTTTAAGCTATTCAAATCGGCTCTATTCCCCATTACAAGTCCTAATGCTCCCAAAACAATAGACTTACCAGCACCAGTTTCTCCAGTAATAATAGAAAGACCTTTTTTAAAATCCGTTTGTAGCTCCTTAATAAGAGCGTAATTAGAAATAGATAATGTCGTTAACAATTTTCTTTTTTTTAATACTAAATTAAGTGGCGTAAATTTAACGATTCTTTTTGTGAAATCTCTACTAAATAATCAGCAAAAAAAAAGCCCTTAAAAAGAACTATAAATCGACGGAAAAGTACAGTTTATATTTTTTCCCATTTGAGACTATTTGTAGCAGAAATTTTATTCAACATTTTTTTTAAATCTTTTACTTCTACATTTGGACCTGAATTAAAAACATCAACTATTTCATCTGATTTCGCATCAAAAAATATCCGAAACAAAAAAGAGTTTTGACTTCGTTTATATAAGTTTTCAAAAGACATAAGCTGATTTAAGACTTCATCTTTAGCACTAATTTCATCTACAGAAAACTGATCCATTCCTAAGCGATGATAGCCATAAAGCACATTTCTATATTCTCTATGCCCATTTGCTAATATCAAATCAACTAATAAATTTCTATTTAAAGAATTTCTTTCAGGCTCCCAGCCAGAATAATTTCCAGACTGTGCCAGGTTGACAATATCAAAGGCCTGTTTTAGATAAGGTTCTCCTCCTTTTAAAGAAAAAGTATCTGCATCTAACCCTATAATCATATAAGCATAGTATGACATCAATGAAATTAAATTAGACTGATAAATCGATGCATTATAAATCAACGGCTCAAATTCTGTATATTCAAAAGAAATGGCATCGTCTTTAAAATTAAAAATTGGCGTTTTATAGTTACTACCATATACAGGGCGCACAGCATTTACCTGAAGTGTGCCTGAAAAAGAAGTATTCGAATATGAACTTATGATTAAGGTCATACCACAATCAATTTTCTCCTGATTTTCATAAACTTTGTTCGTCCATTGTTGTTGATTTAGAAACTCTGTCAAAGCAACTTCCAGGGTTTGAAAAACTTGTTTATTGCTTACTCCTATTTGATCTGCATTGATAGAAAACGTACAATTTAATTCCTGTGCCTTCACGGACGTCAAGGACATAATTATTAAAACAAGAATTGAAAAACATTTAAACATTCGCTCTTTTTAATATTTCTACAAAAATATCAGAAGCTACAGCTTCTTTAGACTTTAACGAATATTCGGAGATTATATTTGATTGATCTATAATACTAATCTTATTTGTATCCCCTCCAAAGGCTGCTCCATTATCGTTTAATGAGTTTAGAACTATCATATCTAAATTTTTTTGAATTAATTTACCTTTTGCATTTTCAACTTCATTATTTGTTTCCAATGCAAAACCAACTAAAAACTGATTCTTTTTAGAAACTCCCATATCTTTTAAAATGTCTTTCGTTGCTTTTAATTCAATAGCTAAGTTTCCTTCTTTTTTCTTTATTTTTTCACTTGCTACTGTAACTGGAGTATAATCCGCTACAGCGGCAGCAGCAATTGCAATATCAACATTTTTATAAAACTCGAATACAGTATTATACATTTCTTCTGCACTTACCACATCTATACGTTTCACTAAAGAATGCTGAATGTTTTGTGAAGTTGGTCCAGAAATCAAAACAACCTTAGCTCCTAAATTAGCAGCCGTAAGCGCCAATTCAAATCCCATTTTCCCAGAAGAATGATTCCCTATAAAACGTACAGGGTCAATCGACTCATAGGTAGGTCCAGCAGTAATCAGAACCTTTTTTCCTTTTAATGGTAATTTACCTAGGATATCCTTTTCAATAAAACTCACAATCTCTTCAGGCTCCGCCATACGGCCTTCCCCTATTAAGCCACTAGCCAATTCACCAACTCCAGCTGGAATAAGATGATTGCCATAGTCTTGTAATTTATTGATATTCTCTGTAGTAGATGGATGTTTAAACATATCCAAGTCCATTGCAGGAGCAAAATAAACAGGACATTTTGCAGAAAGGTAAACAGCTAATAACAAATTATCAACAGTACCATTTGTCATTTTAGACAACGTATTCGCTGTTGCAGGAGCAACAATCATATAATCTGCCCATAAGCCTAAATCTACATGATTTGTCCACAGTTCATTTTTATCTTTTTTTTCGTAAAAAACAGAATGAACAGGATTCTTAGAAAGTGTAGATAAAGTTAATGGAGTAACAAAATCCTTAGAAGCAGGAGTCATGATCACTTGGATCTCGGCTCCTGCTTTAATAAATAATCTTACTAGATGAGCTGTTTTATAGGCAGAAATTCCAGCGGTTACACCCAAAAGAATTTTTTTACCTTTTAAAACACTCATATCTCCTAGTCTTTTTTGTCAGATTTTCTGAAATAAATTTCATCATTCAGCCACTCTTCAACAGCTAAAGAATGTCCTTTAGGTAATTTTTCGTAAAATTTAGAAACCTCAATTTGTTCTTTATTTTCAAATACCTCATCTAAACTATCGCTGTAAGTCGCAAATTCCTCTAGTTTTTCTACCAACTCTTTTCTCAAATCTCCATTGATTTGATCCGCTCTTTTGGCAATAATCGAAATTGCTTCATAGATATTTCCAGTAGGTGCTTCTACTTTTAATTTATCATATGTTACAGTAGTATCTGGTGCATTTGTGTTTTTGTAATCCATCATGACTATTTGTTAACTTAATATTAATGCTATTTCTTCTTGTACTTTTTTCAATAAACTTTGTGATTCTTTAAGATATTTTGATTCAGGGTAATTTTTCTCTAATTTATTATATGCTTTCTCTGCATCTACTAAACGTTTGTATTTTTTAGTAATTGCGCTACGAACACTTAACTCATATGCTGATTTAAATTTATAAAAAAACACTTCTTCTCTATAAACCGTACCAAAATACTTAGAAATCATATTATCAAAAGCGACAACCGCAGATGTATAATAACCTATATCGTAATATTGTTTTGCTATATTAAAAGCTTTTGTTTCCAGTTTATACTGTAATTGGTTAACCATTTCATTTGCTTCTTGCAAACGTTCAGAATCTGGGTATGTATTGATATATCTTTGAAAGGCCACTAAAGCTTCTTTTGTTACTGTTTGATCTACACTATATTTTGGTGACGCAAGAAACTGACATTTTGCGCCATTAAACGATGCTTCTTCCCTTTTTGAACTATTTGGATAGTTATTAGTGAATTTCTCAAAATAATAAGCCGCATTCGCATAATCTTTTGTGTTAAAATAGGATTGGGCAATCATAAACTGAATACGCTCCATTTGAGGCTTGCCTTTATATGCAGAGGTAATCATTTCAAACAGACGCAAAGATTTATTAAAGTTTTTAGCTTCATACATCTCTGTAGCCATTTTATATTTATCTGATAAGCTCCCTTTATTTAGAACTTGATGATACTGACTACAAGAAGTTAATATAGTTACCGACAATAAAACTAATAGATATTTTAATTTAAGCATTTTGCAAAATTAGACATTATTTATGAATTAATAAAACGATTTCTCAATCAAAAAACACTTATCAAAAATAAGTTCTATAGTCGAAAATAGATATTTTTACTTCCTAAAAGATTGTTAATTTACATTTTAACAAAAAACAGGTGTAAACTTCTTTAGTTTATCCTTAAGATTTTTAGTTGCAGAAACCAAAGGCAAGCGCACTTCAAAAGAAGTCTTAATATCACCTAGAACCACCAATAGAGCTTTAATTCCCACAGGATTACCTTCTTCAAAAATCAAATCTAATACATCCATCATTTGATATTGAATTTTATACGCTTTACTCGTAGATTTACCCAAACCTAAGCGAATCATTTCAGAAAATTCTTTTGGATACGCCTGACCCAAAACAGAAATAACACCTGCTCCTCCGGCCAATGTCATAGATAATGCAATCATATCATCACCTGAAATAACAAGAAAATCATTTGGCAAAATCCGAATTAACTTCATTGCTTGAACAATATCTCCAGCTGCTTCTTTAACACCAATAATATTCTGACAAGACACAGCCAGTCTCAATACTGTTTCAGGAGCAATATTAGAACTTGTTCTACTTGGAACATTATAAATTATTACAGGCAATGGACTCGCTTCTGATACGGCTACATAATGTTGATATATCCCTTCTTGAGAAGGTTTATTATAATAAGGAGATACCGACAACACCGCATCAAAAAAACTTAAATCTAAGTTTTTCAACTCATCTACTACATGAGCTGTGTTATTGCCTCCTACTCCCAAAACCAAAGGGACACGACCGTTGTTTTGATTTATAATGGTTTTTTTAACAAGTTCTTTCTCTTCCGAGGTTAAAGTAACAGGTTCCGCAGTCGTTCCGAGTACAACAATATATTCTACTCCATTTTCAATCTGAAAATCTACCAACTGCTCCAAAACTGCAACATCAACACTTTTATCCTCTCTAAAAGGAGTTATCAAAGCGATACCTGTTCCTAAAAATACTTGCATTATAATTTCTTTAAAATCTTTAAATATTTTATCATTTCATCCGTCAAGACATCTAAATTTCTTTCTGTATCTGAAATCGATAAATCGTACAATCTATTCTCTTTTGAAGTAAATCCAACTTTAAAATTTGATAGGGAATGTAAAGTTATCACATTCCAATATAAATTTTCTTCAAATCCGTAATTTATCAACAAGTCGTATTCATTTTTAACAAATTCCTGAAGCTTGTTTGATTTTAAACTTCCATGCCAGCCGAAATCATTTCTTGTAAGCTCAAAGTCTGTATATACCACCCCCTTCTTAAAATTCTTAAATACAATTAGGTGAATATTTTCAATGGGAATTTTAAATTCTTGTTGTAATGAATTAAGTGTAGGGTTACTTTTTAATAATTGTGACTCCTCCATCAAAATTGCGATAGTTTTAATCACCTTTCTGTTCCTGTTCTCAATGGAATATTTTTGGTTGAGCTTATCTTTTTGATACCTTTTCGCAATACTTTTCTTTTTTAGTTTTGAAAGCATAGATAATGATTATGGATTTTATACGAAAATAATTATTTTATTTCTAGCAACTATACTAATTTTCAAGAATGTAAACATATCATTAATTTCCATAAAAAAAATCAGATTTCATAAAGCACGAAATCTGACATAAATATTTAATCTGTTTATTTCTAGTGCAATTCTGCTGACAAGCCTAATTCTTGAAGTTTCGCACATATGGACTTTAACTCATCAAATTCTCCTGTCTTCACTGCACATTTTCCTTTATAATGAACCAATACCGTACATTGCTCTGCCTGTTCTAAAGTGTGTTCACATACACTTATCAATGATTCAATTACAAAATCAAATGTATTTACATCATCATTATGCAAAATAATCTCATGCTTTGAAGCTAACAGCTCCTGTATATCTAAATCTTCTTGTATTTTCTCTTTTATCCCCATCATATTAATACATCTGTTAAGTATCTTTATATTAGACTACAAATTTAAGCATTTTTTAAATACCTCAAAGACACCCATTTATTTCTTTCTAATTGATTTTGAAGTGACATATCAAGCGCCACAGCTTTTTTATCTAGCAAAGGAATATCTTCTGCATAGAACCCACTTAACAATAAAATTCCTCCATTACGCAAACAAGCACCATAGATATCTAAATCATTTAACAATATATTCCTGTTAATATTAGCTATAATAACATCGTATTTTTTTCCTTTCAATAAATTGGTATCTCCTTCAAAAACTGATATCTGTTGACAATTATTTCTTTCTATATTCTCAACAGTATTTAAATAACACCAATTATCAATATCAATTGCGTCAATAGGCTCTGCTCCTTTCATTTCAGAAAAAATAGCCAAAATCCCAGTTCCACAGCCCATATCTAATGTTTTCTTGCCTTTCAATTCTAAGCCTAATAGATGCTGTACCATCATATGAGTTGTCTCATGATGCCCTGTACCAAAGCTCATTTTTGGCTCGATAATAATATCGTATTCTAAATTTGGATTTTTGTGAAAAGGAGCTCTAATCGAAACTTTTTTATCTACTTGAATTGGTGAAAAATTCTTCTCCCATTCACTATTCCAATTCACTTGTTCAATCTTTTCTCTAGTATATTTTATATCAAATTCACTAGAATTTAACACATACACAACCTCTAATATAGCATCATCACACTCTTGCTTTTGAATATATGCAATTACGCCTTCTTCATTTTCCACAAAACTCTCAAAACCAACATAACCCAATTCTGCGATTAACATATCAGTTGCTGGATCTCTTGGGGTAACCGTAAAAGTAAACCCATAATATATTGCATTCATAATCATCTATTTTAAAATTTTGCAAAGAATAAGACAAGTATTGTGTTGAATAATACTGTTATTATTTATTTTGATTGCAAAAAAAAGCACTATCAACAGACGGATAGTGCTTTTTAAATTATTTTAATACTTATTGAATAGCCTCAATAATAGCAATAAAATCAGCAGCTTTCAATGCAGCTCCACCAATTAAACCTCCATCTACATCTTTTTTAGAAAAAATTTCTTTTGCATTTACAGGCTTGCAAGAACCACCATATAATATAGAAACTTCATCTGCTAAAGCTGTATCATATTTATCTGCAACTATTTTTCTAATAAAAGCATGCATCTCCTGAGCTTGATCAGCAGAAGCAGTTTCTCCAGTTCCAATTGCCCATACAGGCTCATATGCCAATACGATATTTTTCCATGCTGAAGCTTCTAATGTAAATAATGCATTTGAAATTTGAGATTCAACAACTGAAAAATGATTTCCAGATTTACGGTCTTCTAATACTTCTCCAAAACAAAAAATGACTTCTAAATTATTTGCAAAAGCAGCATTCACTTTTTCAGCCAATAAAGCATCAGACTCACCAAAATATTCTCTTCTTTCAGAATGACCTAAAATCACAGACTTTAAACCAATAGAAGAAAGCATTTCTCCAGAAATCTCTCCTGTATACGCTCCGCTGTTAGCTTGATGCATCGTTTGAGCAGCAACTTCTACAACTGAACCATCAGTAGCTTCTTTCACAGCTGTCAAATTTACAAATGTTGGAGCAACAATTACTCTTGTATTGTTTAAAGTTTTCCCTTTTAAACCTTCTTTTAATTCATTAGCTAGAGCTTTTGAAGCGGCTAAATCATTATTCATTTTCCAGTTACCTGCTACTATTTTACTTCTCATTTTTATTTATTTATCGTTGAATTATCTCTTTTTAATATGAATTTTTTATCGCTATTTCTAATTTTTCATCAGATGCTTTCGTCGCTTTAAACAATTGTATTTTCCCATCTGCCCCAACAACTATATATCTCGGAATCCAGTCCAAATCAATAAATTTATTAAAATCACTATCCCATCCATCATACACAAAATAATGTTCTCCTTCCACCTGATACTTTTCAATACCACGTTTCCATGAAGCAAAATCTTTATCTAACGATAAAAACAAGAAAACAGTATCTGAATTCTCCTTTTGTAAGTCTTTTACCTTTGGCATTCCTTCAATACAATCTGAACACCATGATGCCCAAATATCGATTACAACTTTTCTCCCTTTATATTGTTCTATAATTTTAGAAAATGTAATTTTCTCTCCTTGAATATCTAACATCACATCCGCTAGAGCTTTTTCAGAAAACTGAGTTTTATCTTGAGTAGTTGTACAAGAAGTAATAACGATAAAAAAAAGAAAGACTAAATTTTTCATATATCTGACATCCATAATTGTTGAATTTTATTTATAAGTACTTCGTTAAAATGGATTCACAAAGTTACGGCTAAATACTTAGATAAAAATATTTGATAACCTTGGAGTACTCAAACGTTTTCGATATAAAATTTAACTCAATCTAATTTTAGGGTCTAACCAACCATAAATAATATCTACCAGAATATTTATCAAAATAAACAAACTAGCAATTACCAATACGACTCCCATTATTACGGGCTGATCCAAGGTATTTAAAGCCTCTATTATTTCTTTCCCAACTCCATTCCAATTGAAAATATACTCCACAAAAACCGCTCCTGCTAACATAGAGGCAAACCAACCAGAAATTGCAGTAATTACAGGATTTAATGCATTTTTAAATGCATGATTTTTTATAATTTTAAACTCGCTTAAACCTTTTGCTTTTGCAGTGCGAATATAGTCTTCATTCAACACCTCCAATAATGAATTTCTCATCAATTGAATAACCACTGCCAAAGGTCGTATTCCTAAAACTACTGTGGGGAGAATTAAATTTTTTAATTGCAATACAGTTCCTTCACCAAAATCATCCACTTCATACAGACTGCCTGTCATATTCAAATGCGTATATTCTTTTAGTACAAATCCAAAAAACCAAGCAAAAATAATCGCAGATAAAAAAGAAGGTAAACTCATTCCTAAAGTACTCACCACAGCAATGAATTTATCAAAAAACGAATCCTTCCATAAAGCAGAAAAAACCCCAAACAAAATTCCTATCACCAAAGCTATTCCAATGGAAGCTACTGCTAATATAGCAGTATTTGGTAATGTTTCTGATATAATCTCACCAACTGGCTTTCCGTTTTTCTGAAAAGACCTGCGTAAATAAGGTATCTTTAAAGCTAAAGAAAAACCACCCAAAGAAACAACACCAAACGTATTGTATTTATCTTTTTCTAAAAAAGTAAAATCATCTCTAGAGTTACTGTGAAAAGACAACAAAGAAATATCATTTATATAATAAAGGTATTGGGTCGTCATTGGTTTATCAAACCCATACTTTTTCTTCACAGAAAGTAACTGCTCACTATCCTGCCTTTGATCAAGCATCATTCGTGCAGGATCTCCTGGCAAAACATTAAACAACAAAAAAACGACAGTAGCCACTCCAAACAAAGTGAACAAGCCGTATCCTATTTTTTGTATAATATTTTGAATCATATATAATAAAACTGAAACAAATGTATGAAATTAAATCAGCTTGTCAAGTTGAAAAAAGGTTCTTAATGAGGCTTACGAATCCAGGGCAAACTCACACTTTTTTCAAGTTAATTCGATTGACTTGTAGTTATTTATATTGTTTATTTTTCGTGTATCATACTGACAGTTAGGAAAATATAATTATGGATTCAAAAAGTAAATTAGTCAGTATTTTTGGTAAGGTAGAAGACCCTAGAAGCGATATAAACAAGTTACATGACTTGGTTGATATCCTTCTTATTGGTGTGATTTCGGTGATTTGTGGGGCAGAAAC
>NZ_JBAHZZ010000100.1:0-10967 GCF_037132785.1 Flavicella sp.
CGCGGTCTATTGTTCAGTTTTTCTTGAATAACTAAGAGTTGTTTTTCGCTTATTTCATTAAAATTGGTTCCTTTAGGAAGGTATCTTCTAATGAGTCCATTGGTGTTTTCATTGGTTCCTCTTTCCCAGGAAGAATAAGGGTGAGCAAAGAAAATTTTCATAGTTGTATTTTTAGTTATTTTTTCGTGTCTTGCCATTTCAATTCCGTTATCATATGTCATAGTTTTTTTAAAAATGGGATTCACGTTGTTTAAGATTTTGCTAAACTCTTTAGCAACTTCCTCTGCTTTTTTACTCTTTAACTTTATGATTAATACAGCTCTAGTTTTACGTTCTACAATAGTTCCAATAGCCGATTTATGGTTTTTTCCAATAACTAAATCACCTTCCCAAAGTCCAACTTCTTGTCTGAGTTCAATATGTTTTGGTCTGTTGTCAATACTGACTTGGTTGATTATTTTACTGCCACCACCCCTTCTTTTTTTAGAGGGTCTCCTTCTTGTTTTTTTTACGTACAAGAAGCTTGATTAATTTTTTATTTAAACTCGCTTGTGGCCTTGGGTAAATGTGTCTATAAATGGCTTAGTGAGAAATTGACATTATAGGATCATTAGGATATAATTCTTTAAGTCTTCCTGAAATTTGCTCTGGAGTCCAATTAGATAATAGTCCTTTATAGAGAAAAAATCTTAGTAGTGTATGTTGACTAATTTTATCTAGATTCCTCTTGTTTGCATAATCATCTTTGGCACACCAATGCGATAAATCAGCATCGTATTTATCATCAGGATTACTCACTAATTTATTCACTTCTCGACTAATTGTAGAACGAGCTCTATTTAGTGTTTTTGCGATGTATGCTTTGGTCTTTTCTTCTTCTAAAAGAGTCTGAATAATCACTCTTTCTTTTAAGGTAAGTCGTCTATGTTTTTTTACTTCCATTTTACTAATCTAGTATTTTAGATTTGTTGCGTTAAGTTATTGAATGGAGGTTCTAGTGTGAATTTATATTTTCAAGATGAAGCTAGATTTGGAATGATGGACATCTTGGTAGGTATTTAACTGCTTCAGGTATAAAACCAATAGTTTCCTATCAACATGTCTATAAAACAACTTACCTATACGGAAGTTATTCGCCAATAAATGGTGATCGTTTTGTTTGGGAAATTAACGGTGTAAATACTGCTATATTTGAATCTTATTTAAATGAATTCTCTAAATATAAACCTAATGAATATAAAATAGTGATCATTGATAACGCTGGTTTTCATTCAACTAAAAATATTGAAAATACCAGACAATATTTTTCTCTTAAGAATACCTACCTATAACCCTGAGTTAAATCCTTGTGAACAAATTTGGCAGTATATTAAAAATAGATACAAAAATCAACAGTTCGAAACGATGAAGAATTTAACAAACTGGCTACACGAAACTGTAAATAAAATGAGTCCTGAAACGATCAAGTCTATAACCGGAAATCATCATTATATCAAGGTATTTAATACGGTATTATAAATTTAAATCGGTATAAGTGCAACGCTAGATCACTTTGATTGGTAATTTGTTTTTTTTGCTTAAAAAGCAAAAACAAAACACGGGTTTTAACACGGTGGGATTTACTTCTTTTACGAAGATTTTCTAAATATATTTACTCTCGTTTACGTCAAAGGTTCTTAATAATCCATGCTGAAAGATAAAAAACACATCAATCAAATGGAAATATAATTGGTGTACCTTAATCAATCATTTTGATGTTTATTTGGTGTTAATCTAATCTCACCTTAGATGATTACTTTAGGTATGTAAAAGGCTAAGTTAAAATATACTATAGAAACTTAAAAACCCTGTCGAAGACTATAATTATAGACTTATCTCGATGATATTACTGACAGGGTTTAATGAATCAAGATCTGTAATGGATTATTATTAAATCTTATTCGGATTAATTGGTAACAGTTTTGATTACTCTAATATTTAACACCTTTTATTATACTTTTTTCCTTAGTTTAGATAAGCGCTTTTTGATGAATTTTATTTGACTTTTTGATCTCTAATTCAACGATAATCACAAAGGGCTTATTTTCTTTGTTTTTTTTCAATGTAATAAAAAAATCATGCTTTGCGATTTCTTGTATTTGTAAAAGTTTATCTGGATTTGATAAAAGATATGCTTTTTTAATAAGTTGCCCTTTTTTAAGTTTTACCCTATATTTTCCAGTAATAGGTTTGTTAAAAACAACCATGTTGATCTTATTTTTATCTTTGGGTTTTGTATAATACCCCCAACTTTGTTTTGTTAATCCAGCATATTCACAGTCATATATAACACGGCCGTTTATTGTCATCCATTTTCCAATTTCTTTTGAAATAAATATTTCTTCACTACGAAAGCTTCCATCTCCTTTGGGACCGAAATTCAATAAAAAATTACCGTTTTGAGAGGTGCATTGTACCAACATTTCAATAAGTTCATCAGGCGTTTTTACATGACTAATTGTCCAATCTTTATGATATCCCCATTGATTTTCAGGAATGGTCATACAACATTCCCAATCATTTTTTGTTACATTTACATCCCAAGGCGCTGGTAGTCTACGCTCATATCCAGATTCGTAATCTCCCATTAAAACTCCATTTGAGTCGAAATGTCGACTTCCATATTCATCTGCACGCATTCTACTGTTTACAATCAGACCTGGACTTAATTCTTTTAATTTCTTCTCTAATTCATAAGAGAACTTACCATTGTCTTTCCAACATTGATCCCATGTTCCATCAAACCATAAACCTTTAACAGCTGGGTAGCGTTCTATTAATTCTATAAGTTGATTTTCTGTGTATTTCATTAGCTTTTGAAACGCTTCTTGATCTTTTTTGGTTTCTAATTTATACCTCCAGTCTGGATGATGCCAGTCCAATACCGAATAATAAAAATTGACATCAATACCTTCTTTTGTATAGGCATCAACAAACTCACCTAAGAGATCTTTTTTATAAAGACTACCTTCAATATCAAAATCTGTATACTTACTAGGCCATAAACAAAACCCCTCATGATGCTTTGTAGTAATAGTAACATATTTGACGCCCATGTTTTTTGCCATTTTAGCCCATTTAGTTGCGTTGAACTTTTTTGGGTTGAATTTGTGTTGAAGAGAATCCCAAGTAGCCGTAGGAATCTTGGCTGAGCTTTTTAGAAATTCAGCTGCATAAGTATAGGTTTTTCCTTCCCAAATTCCACCAGGAATAGCATATAAACCCCAATGGATAAATTGACCAAATCGATTTTGACGCCATTTTTTCATTGCATTATCTTGACGAGGTAATTTATTCAATTGACCATATTTTACCTCTTTTTTAGTCGTTGTCTGTGCGTTTGTTATAGTACTGACAAGTATCAATATCAAACAAGCTGAAATTATTTTTTTCATCTAAAAGAGGGGAATTAAAATACAATATTTTCTTTCATAATTGTCTTTTGTTTTTTTACATTGAAAGTTCTTGATTACTTAGTTGTTATAGCTTTTTCCTTTTTTTTTAACAATTGATTTGATAAGGTTTTTACCTTTTTTCAAAATCACGTTTTTAATAACTATAGTGCGTTTTGTAGTGTTTAAAAAACCAACTTGAACCAATTAAGGTCAAGTTGATTTGGATATTGTATTTTAATTGTACCCTGGGTTTTGTTCAAGCACTGCTCCCGAATTGGCATCAATTGCCGATTGCGGAATTGGCCACAATACATTGTGATCTGCTATAAGGTCTCCAGATGCTGGATTCATTGCTCTAACACGCTCTAATAATTTTCCAGTTCTTAGCAGTGTAATTCGTCTTGGAAACTCTCCCAGTAATTCTCTTGCTCGTTCATCCAAAAGATAATCAATATCTACATCTCCAGGATCTACAGAAGTAGCATTTGCTCTGTTTCTAACGATATTAATACTGGCTGCCGCTTCGGTGAGTTTTCCTTGTTTTAATTGAGCTTCTGCCAATAAGAGATAGGTTTCTGCCAGTCTGATTTTTATTCTGTCTTTTAAGCTGCTAAGGAATGAAGGATTGTCAGCTGTTACACCAAAATTAAATTTGGTAGTTGATTCATATAGTCTTCCATTTCTTCTTAAATCTTCTGTTATTGGATATTCCTGACCATAATTTTCATGCGACGGATCATTGTACCAATATTGAGTTTTAATGTTGTGAACAGAAGCTCTTATGTCCTGATTTTCATAAGAAGCTATCCAAGAAGGCAAAGGCTGTACTCTTCCTAAACCTCGACCACCTAGTGAATCTGCTAATTGCATACCTGTCAGATTAGAATAGTAAGGAACCCAAGTTCTTCGAGACCAATCTGTAAACCTTTCTTCTCCACCACCAACAACATTATATTGTTGCTGAATTACCCATATGGTTTCTGTATTTCCACTGGATGTATTTTGATTGTTTTCTTTAAACATATCAGAAAACACATCACCAGATTCATTTGTTGTTGATCCAAATCGTTCCGTCATCAAACTGAAATTTGAATTTTGAGTCACCAATTTAGCAGAATTTTCAGCCATAAGATTTTCTCCAGCCTGTAAATACATCTCTGCAAGAAAATGTTGCGCAGCCGCTTGTATCAATTTACCTTCTGTATCCGTAGTTTCTGGAAGGTTTTGGCTGGCAAATTCTAGATCTTGTATGATGAAATCTAAAACTTCTTCAACCGATTGTCTTGTGTAATCTAATCTAAATGGTTTTGCTACTGTTGACACCAAAGGAACAGCACCATAAAAAGTCACCAAATCTCGGAAGGCATAAGCTCTAATAAATCTAGCCTCTGCTAAAATCCTACTTTTATCAGAAGTATTATCCCAATCTATATTTTCATTTTCGGTTGCTTCAATTACAAGATTTGCATTTCCAATTAGGCCGTAGGCCCAATTCCAATAACCGGCAACAATCGTTGAAGTAGGAGTCAATTTAGTTCCGTATTCTTCAAAAGGTGTAATCTGTGTATTTGCCCAGCCAACTCTGGCTACATCTGTACCTACAAACATTGGGGCATACATCAAACCTCCGCCATACCAGCCCCATTCATCTCGAACTTTAATATATAAGCCTGTTAAAGCCGTGTCAAATCCACGTGTATTGGTGAATGAATTTTCTGGTGCTAAAAAACTTTTAGGGTCTTCGTCTAGAAAATCGTCATTACAAGCTGTTGTAATTGACAATCCAATGATTGCTAATAAGATCTGAAATATTTTTTGAATTTTCATTTTATGTTTTTTTTGATTAAAGACTAAGGTTTACTCCTAACATGATGGTTCTTGCATTTGGATAGGCCGCAAAATTAGAACTAGCTTCTGGGTCGTATCCAATAAAATCTGTGAAAGTATACAAATTACGACCACTTAAAAACACTCTTAATTTTTGTAAACCAGATGAACTTAATGTATTTTCTGAAAAATTATAAGAAAGGGAAATATCCTTGACTCTAACATAGCTTGCATCTTGGTAATATTGGTGTCCTAGGAAGTTTTCATTATATCCTGGAGATACATAAGTATTACTTGGATTCTCTGGCGTCCAATAAGGAACGTTTACGTAGTTTGTGTTTTTTTCCATAAGCCAACTTCCGGGGTTTAATAAATTATTTTGTTTTGTAATTCCTTGAACAGTATTGATATAAACAGAAAGTGTAAATTGTTTGTATTTAAAAGTGTTTGTAAAACCTCCAGTCCATTCAGGTAAACGTGAGCCTATAATTTGCCTATCATCTCCGTCGATAATACCATCCCCGTTTAAATCTTCAATTTTCGCATATCCAGGTTTAGCGTCTGGTTGTTGCGAGTTGGCTATGTCATCACCTGTTTGCCATACGCCAATCATTTTATAATCGTAATAAACTTGCAAAGATTCTCCGATAAACCAATTATTTCCAATGTCATCTATACCATCACCACGCAACGCTACAATTTCATCCCTGTTTAAGGAAAGATTTAACGAACTCGACCATTCAAAATTGTCTTTCTTTATATTGATGGTGTTTAAGTTAAGTTCAAGCCCCCAGTTTTCTGTTTTTCCAATATTAACTAAAACAGATTTATATCCATTAATTATTGGAATGGAACGTGACATTAACAAGTCTTCAGTTTGGCTTTTATAATATTCAATACTTCCTGAAATTCGTCTGTTGTTTAAACTGTAATCCAATGCAAGATTAAAACTTTTCTTTGTCTCCCACCTAAGGTCTGGGTTTCCTATGCCATCAATTACAGTTCCGTTTACAGTTGTTTCATTATCTCCATATACATAGTTTAAGATTGAAAAGTTATCAAGTGTTTGATAAGGAGCCACTGCCATATTTCCATTTTTACCGTAAGAAGTTCTTACTTTTAAAAAGTCAATAGTGGAAGCTAGATTTGAGTTGTTGAAAAATTTCTCATTGCTTATTGTCCACGCCAGAGCTGCAGATGGAAAGAATCCGTATTTATTGTTTTTACCAAATCCTGAATACCCATCTTTTCGACCAGTAAAGGTTACAGAATATTTGCTATCAAAAGTATAATTAAACCTTCCCATATACGATACTAAATCAGTTTTTGTCTCCTCAGAAAAAATTTCTTTTGATTCGGCGGCTTCTAAATTATGATATAAATTATCATCCGTAACAAAACCTTTACCTCTAGCTTCGGTATTCACAAAATTATTTGATTCTCTACTATAAAGTGCTGTAATGTCAAACCGGTTTTTCCCTATGGTTGTATTGTATTTAAAAATGTTTTCCATTGTCCAATCTGTATCACTATAGTTTCCTTTAAAGGCTTGTCCTTTAGGCTGCAGTCCTGTCAACGTTGTAATTGGATAATAGCTACCATTTTCTCTATAGTAGTTATTGATGCCAAAAATTATTTTATAAGACAGTCCTTTAACTGAAGGTATTTTGATGTCTGCAAATAAATTAACTAAAACTCTTTTGGTGGTTTTATCATTCGTTGCGCCATAATTAGCAAAAGGATTCGAATAATAACTTTGAGGTTGTTGTGGGTAATGGGTATAATTTCCGTTTTCATCTCGAAGTTTTCCATATGGGCTCATTTTTAATGCATTGGTTAGGTTTGGAGAAATTCCGCCAATATCTTTAAAAGTAAATTGTAGGTTGGAACCTACACTAACAAAATTATTGATTTTATAATTTATATTGGTTCTGGTAGACAAGCGTTTCATTCCACTGCCTTGTAGAACACCTTCTTGATCTAAGGAAGAGATAGAAGAATAGTATTTTGTTCTTTCAGTACCACCACTTAGACTTATCTGATGTTCGTTTTGAAATGCTGTACGTAATACCAAATCTTGCCAATCAATTTCAGTTCCCGCTTGGTATTGAGGTATTTCATCTGAAAACAATAAGTTTTCTGGCGACAAATCAGTTTCTCCACGATGTGAATTCCAATCCTGTAATAATTTTATGTAACCAGCTCCATCCATAAGATCTAGTTTTGTTTCGGAAGTTTGCATGGCAGAATATCCTCTGTACTCAATACGGGTTTTCCCAACATGTCCTCTTTTTGTAGTAATAATAATAACACCATTAGAAGCTCTTGATCCATAAATTGCGGTAGAAGAAGCATCTTTTAATATTGAAATGGATTCCATATCTGCTGGAGCAATATCATTTAATGTACCACTATATTCTATTCCATCTAAAATAATTAATGGAGAATTCCCGGCTGTAAGAGAATTTTCTCCTCTAATTCTTATAGTTGCTGTTGATCCAGGAGTAGAATTGGAATTTATGATTCTCAACCCCGTAGCTCTACCTTGTAAACCATCAAGGATATTTATATTAGGCATGCTTTCAAGTTCTTCTGCCTTAATTGAAACAACAGACCCTGTTAAATCCTTTTTTTGTTGCGTTCCATAACCAACTACAATTACTTCATCGAGTTCTGATGCATCTTCCTCTAGAATAACATTTATAGAAGTTTCATTAGAAACGATAATTTCAATTGTTTTCATGCCTATATATGAAAAGACAAGAATATCACCTTCAGTTGCATTTATTACGTAGTTACCGTAAAAGTCGGTTGTTGTTCCAGTTGTTGTGCCTTTTATAAAAACGGTTACTCCTGGCAATTCACCTCCTGATAAATCGGAAACAATACCAGAGATATTCATAGTTTGATTAGAATCCAAGTCTAGTACCCGATTTAAAATTATATGATTATCAGTAATGGAAAAAGAAATTCCTCTGTTTTTTAACACAGAAGTAAGAATTCTATTAATTGTCTTATTTTTAAAATCTAAGGATACTATTTGTTTCATGTCTAGCTGAGTGTCGTTGTAAAACACACTAACTTTACTCAGACGTTCCACTTCTTCAAACATTTCTTTTAAGGAAACATTATCCATTTTAATAGTAATTGTCTTTTGTGAATAGACACTGGCTGACATTTGAAAAAGAGTAACTAAAAATAAAAAAGTAGTTATTTTCATAATTCGTCTTGTTTTAGATGAAAAGTTATAACCTTCATCTAAGATTGAAATGATGTTGTTTTTCATTATTGGTAAAAGATTGGTTAGCCCCAACAGGGGATTATTTATTTAAGTTTTCGTATTAGGACACGAACTCAAGAGAGGAGTTTTAGTGCGCTTTTTTCTATTTCACAGTGCCCTCCTTTCTATAGATATAAACTGTAGCATCTTCTATTTTATAATTAATATTAGAAACCTTTTGAAGAATTTCCATCATTTCTTTTAAGCTTTCCGTTTTAATTGTCATGGTAAACTTTTCTGTATATTTAAATAGTGGATCAACCTTGATGTCAACATCATACCATCGCTCCATTTTTTTTATTACATCTGAAAATGAAGCATTACTAAATCTCAGTTTGTTTTCTTTCCAAGATGTATAAAGATCAATATTTACATTTCGTATTGTAATTTTATCGGTTTTTTTGGAGTAAACAATTTGCTGCCCAGGTTTCATTAATATAGATTTTCCAATTCCTGATATTGAGAATGCTATACTTCCTTCTTCCAAGGAAGCTGTAATGTATTCGTCATCAGGATAAGAGCATATATTAAAACGTGTACCATATACTATAATTTTTACATCTCCTAGGTCTACGGTAAAAGGTGATTTTGATTTTTTTTCTACTTGAAAATAAGCTTTACCTTGAAGACTTAAACTCCTGTGATTAATATTAAATCCTTGATTGTTAGTTAACTTGCTCTCTGAGCTCAGCCACACTTTTGAACCATCAACTAATAAAACTTGTGATTTTTGACCTCGTTGTGTCATAACAGAAACAATTGCATTTTCATGAGGGTTGAATATGTGTTTTTCAACAAGTATTAAGGAAATTAGAAAAGCAATAACCGCAGCAAATTGCCATATTCGAACTGTCTGAATTTTTATTATAGACTTTTCCTTTCTTTTGAAATCTAACTTTTTAGAAAGTTCTTCCCAGCGAGAATCTATATGGCTATTAAATCCATACATGTCTGACGACTGATATGTCTCATTGTATTCATCAAATAATTGCCTGTTTTTTTTGGAGGTTTCTAGTTTGTTTTTTAGGTCTTCTATCTCTTCTTTTTTTAGTGTCTTTTCAAAAAATCGAAAAATAGTATTTCTTGTTTTTATGTTCATTTAGTTCTTTATTACAATAGCTAATACAGGTTATCTGTATTTTACCCCTACAAAAAGTAAAATCTATTTTAGATTTATAATATTTCAACAATAACAATGAGGTCAATACGCATGAATAATTGCTTCAATAAATGAGTTCGGGGGGAATCATAAAACAAATTGTTTTACAATATTCTAATTACACCAATTTGACTTTTAAATGACGTAATAATAATTTGGAATATTTTTTATTTAGATAAACAATAAAAATAGAAGCATAGCCCCGTTACGGTTTTGTTTTTGTGTGAAATATGAATGAAAAAGAAACGAATTTAATGCGTTATTTGAATGTTAAAATGGTATTAAAGTGTAATTAGAATTAGGCTTCCTTAGGAAATAATGTAGTGTGTTTTAAATAAAATGATATATGAAGATCAAATAATTTAGCGTTTTGAAACCTAAGTTTTCTGAGCCATTTAATTATTAATGAATAGAGAAATTAGAATAACTGTTATATATTCATGTAATTCCAGTTTTAACTTTTTGAATGCTCTACTCATTTGTGTCTCAATAGTTTTAATGGAGATATTTAATTCCTCTGCTATTTCTCGATATTTCTTACCTTCTTTTCTGCTTAATAAAAATATTTTTCGACATTTGGTTGGGAGATTTGAAATGATATTATTTATTTTTTCGTCTAATTCCTTACCAAGAAGGGAGTCATGTACATTAAACTCAGTTCTTTTAGAATATGCAACTTTTAAAACCTCTTGATAAGCATTACGATTCTTAATTTTATGAAGCTCATTGATACTTGTATTTTGTATAGCCTGAAATAAGTAAGACTTTTCTGTAGTTTGATCTTTTAACGATGCTCGGTTTTTCCAGATTTTTAAAAACACCTCCTGTACCATTTCCTCGGATAAATTTGGGTCACATAAAAACTTATTGGCAAAAGCACAAAGTCTTGCGAAATATTTTCGATACAACAGTTCAAAGGCTTTATCGTCCCCTAATTTTATTCTTCCAAGAATAGTATTGGCCATATATTATATAAATAATTGCGCTAAAGTAATAAAACTATTCTGAGTTACACGTCTAGTGTCTGTTTTGTATTTTTTTGATATTTAGGTTTTTGTAGTACCATTCTAAGAATTGTTTTATGAAAAATGGATTCTTTGTATTGTGACCTATTAATTCTAAAACAAAACTTGGCTTCAAGGTTGTAACGCAACAAAACGTTTTAGTTTTATGATGTTACTAAGCTACAATTTTAAGTTCAATATCCATCATTTCTTTTGGTGTTTTATATCCAAGTATCTTTCTAGGTCTATTGTTTAGTTTTTCT
>NZ_JBAHZZ010000116.1:0-16135 GCF_037132785.1 Flavicella sp.
ATAAGAATATTTATTTGACTAAAAAATGTAGCTTTTATCTTTCTTGTGCGTAAATCACAAATGCTATCTGAAAAAGTAGGTGTTATTTGTAGTTTCATGGCTTGAATATACATCTTAATAAGCTAACAAACAATGATTTATATCCTAAGTTTGGATGTTTGTTTTTGTCATGTACCTTGCAACGGTCTTGGTTTATGTGGATTTGCATAGGTATAGTAGCGCTAATTATTTTGTCGTTTACGATTTTTTTATTAAAGAAAACTCAATCAGAATAAAGGATTTGTGGATTAACAAATATTTACTATTATCTTTTGTAAAGGAACAAACCCCCGTAATCATAGAGTTATTGCTCTACACGGGGTTCTTATAAACTTTGTATGAGAGACGAAAGACAAAAGAACCTTTAGTTTAAAATACAATTTTTTGTTTTTCAATCTTACGAGATCCCTCTAGCGAAGACTTAATACCAATTTGGAATGTTTTTTTATTCAGATAAGCAATAAAAATAGAAGTATAGCTCCGCTACGGTTTTGTTTTTGTGTGAAAAATGAAACGAATTTAATATGTCATTTAAATGTTAAAACTATATGAATTATTATTTAACAAAAAAATTACATTTATTCGTTGAATTTTAAGACTTATCCGATTTCAAATAGTCGTAAACTAAAAAAGCTTCTCTAAGTAAAAGAAAAGCTTTTTTGTGACCGGGCTGGGGCTCGAACCCAGGACCCTCTCCTTAAAAGGGAGATGCTCTACCAACTGAGCTACCAGGTCATTATTTCCTTTATTTTAGCGGCTGCAAATATAGAATCTTATTCCAATAAAACAAATGTTTTTTTTAATTATTTTCATCCAAATATGCCTGTCTAACTTTCTTAAATAAATTAGAACTATATACGAAATCTACAACCGATTCATTATCAGTTTTAAAGATCTCTTTATTAGTTCCTTCCCATTCTTTTATACCATCTTTTAGGAAAATTATTTTTTCTCCAATTTCCATAACAGAGTTCATATCATGGGTATTTATTACAGTGGTTATTTGAAATTCATCGGTAATTTCTTGAATCAAATTATCAATTACAATAGCTGTATTTGGATCCAAACCAGAATTAGGTTCATCACAAAATAAATATTTAGGATTCATTACAATCGCACGAGCAATTGCCACGCGTTTTTGCATTCCTCCTGATAGTTCTGCTGGAAATTTCTTATTTGCATTAATTAGATTTACTCTTTTAAGAACCGTATTTACACGATCTAACATTTCTGAAGTAGATTTATATGTAAACATTTTCATTGGAAACATAACGTTTTCTTCTACTGTTAAGGAGTCAAACAAAGCACTACCTTGAAAGACCATCCCAATATCTTGTCGTAGCTGTCTTTTTTCATCATTATTCAAGTCCTTACTAATTTTACCATCAAAAGCTATCGTTCCAAGTTCTGGAGTATGTAAACCTAACAAACTTTTAATAAAAACCGTTTTACCCGACCCACTTTGCCCAATAATAAGACTCGTTTTTCCTCGTTCGAATAGAGCGTCTACATCTTTCAAAATAATTGTATCTCCAAAACTTTTTTGCATGCCTATTACTTCTATCATTTATCCTAAGAGCATTTGAGTTAATAAATAATTCACCAATATAATTGCCACACTAGTCCACACAACAGCTTGTGTACTGGCTCTACCAACTTCTAATGCACCTCCTTTAACATAATAACCATGATAGGACGGAATCGTTGCAATTAAAAAAGCAAACATCACCGATTTAATTAAAGCGTATTGAACTAAAAAGGGATCAAAATCTAATTGAATTCCAACAATATAATCTACGGAAAAAAACAAGCCTGTCAAAGCTCCTGCAATCCATCCACCAAATATCCCAAGAAACATGGCAATGATCACAATTAGGGGATAAAAGAGTACTGCTGCAATTACTTTAGGTAAAACCAAATAATTTAAGGAGTTTATTCCCATAACTTCCAACGCATCAATTTGTTCTGTAACCCGCATCGTTCCAATACTAGAAGTTATAAAAGAACCTACTTTACCAGCTAAAATAACGGACGCAAAGGTAGGAGCAAACTCTAAAATCATCGATCTTTTGGTTGCAAAACCAACCAAGTACTTTGGAATCAAAGGATTGTCAACATTTAAAGCTGTCTGAATAGCAATTACTCCTCCTACAAAAAAGGAAATAAAAGCTACAATACCAAGCGATTTAACACCTAAATCTTCAACCTCTCTAAAAAAAGATTCTCGGAATACATTCCACTTTTGTGGTTTCTTAAAAACCTCTTTAAGCATTATAAAAAACTTACCGACATGCTCGATATAATTCATGTATTTATTTTTTGCTAAAGTATTAAATAATCACAAACTTCTTAAGAGTCTTAACATAATAATAATATTAAGTTCATTTCTATTTATTGATTGCGTAGATCATATTTAAAAATAAATTCTTAGTTTTGGTTTTTAAAATATATTCACATGAAAAAAAGCATCCTTATACTTTTCTTATTCCTGATTTCTTTTAAGATTTCATATTCCCAAAAAACTAATAAACCCAAATTGGTCATAGGTCTAGTGATCGATCAAATGAGGTACGATTACTTATATCGGTTTTCAGAAAAATACGGTGACAAAGGCTTTAAACGTCTCTTAAAAGAAGGCTTTCACTTGGAAAACACTCATTACAATTATATTCCAACCAAAACTGCTGTAGGTCATTCTTCTATTTACACTGGAACAACACCACAAAATCATGGTATCATAGGAAACAATTGGTACGATAAATCTTTAAAACAAAGTATCTATTGTGTAGACGACTCTAACTACAATAGTGTTGGTACAAATGGAACATCAGGTCAAAAATCTCCGTATAAATTACATACTACAACCATTACAGATCAACTGAGGCTCGCACAGAACCTTAAAGGAAAAACGATTAGCATTGCTATTAAAGATAGATCTGCGATTTTACCTGGTGGACATACTGCCAATGCAGCTTATTGGTTTGAAGGAGGAGAAGAAGGAAATTGGATTACGAGTAGCTTTTATATGGAAACTCTTCCAGAGTGGGTCATTAAATTTAATAATAACGGAAATGTAGAGCATTATTTAAACCAATCCTGGGACACCTATTATCCCATAGAAACTTATACAGAAAGTATTATAGACAATAACCCATATGAAGGGACTTTTATAGGAGAAAGCAAGCCTGTTTTCCCTCATAATATTCCAGAACTAAAAAAGCTAAACGACAACTTTAGTCTCCTAAAAATGATTCCTGCAGGTAATTCAATAACAACCGATTTTACAATCGCAGCAATTGAAGGGGAACAATTAGGTCAATCAAATGAACAAATAGATTTTTTAGCTATTAGCTATTCTAGTACAGATTATGTAGGCCATAGATATGGAGTAGATTCAAAAGAAATTGAAGACACTTATATAAGAATGGATTTGGAAATTGCAAGACTCCTGACCTACTTAGACAAACATATTGGAAAAAATGAGTATACCTTATTTTTAACAGCTGACCATGCTGTAGCACAAACTCCTAATTATCTAAATTCATTAAAGATTCCTGGTGGTTATTTTGATGATGTAAAATTTAATGAATACATAAAATCTTTATCCCTAAAACAATTTAATTCGGATAAAATTATTGAAAACATATCCAATTACCAGCTCTTCTTTGACAAAGCAGAATTAAAACGCTTAAATCTACAAACTATAGATGTTGAAAATTTCTTTGCAGAAGAATTATTAAATTTTGATAAAGTCTACAAAACAATTACTGCTCATACTTTGCAAACAAGTGAATTTACACAGGGAATATATGGTCTAGTACAACAAGGATACAATCAAAAAAGGTCAGGAAATGTGTTTATCATACCCGACCCTTCCGTAATAGGAAGTGGAAACAAAAAAACAGGAACCACACATGGTAGTGGATATAGTTATGATACACATGTCCCTTTGATCTTTTTTGGCTTTGGGATAAAACAAGGATCTTCAAACAAGTATTATCCTATTATAGATATAGCCCCAACATTGGCGAATTTATTACAGATAGAATTTCCTAACGGTGTAACAGGTAAAATAATAGACGAAGCCTTAGAGCATAACTAAAAAGAAGCATCTTCGTTCCAAGCTTCTAAATAATCTTTAATAAACTTGATAAACAAACCTCCTAAAGCTCCATTGATAACTCGATGGTCATAAGAATGCGATAAAAACATTTTTTGACGAATTGCAATCACATCTCCTTCTGCTGTTTCTACTACTGCTGGCACTTTACGAATTGCTCCGATAGCTAAAATGGCAGATTCTGGTTGATTAATTAGAGGTGTCCCAAATAAACTTCCAAATCCACCCACATTAGTTACGGTATAAGTACCTCCTTGAATTTCATCTGGCTTTAACTTATTGTTTTTTGCTCTTAATGCAAGATCATTAATGATTTTAGCCATTCCAATCAAGTTCAAATGGTCAGCATTTTGGATAACAGGTACTATTAAATTACCATCACCCAAAGCCGCAGCCAATCCTAAATTTATATTTTTACGAATCGCTACTTTTTTATCACCATCAAAAGATAAATTCACCAATGGGTATTCTTTGATTGCAGCGGCAACTGCCATCATAAACACTGGTGTATAGGTAAGCTTCTCAGATTCTCTCTTAAAAAAAGCATCCTTATTTTTAGTTCTCCAGCTCACCAAATTCGTAACATCAACCTCTATAAAAGATTGTACATGAGCAGATTTATGTGCTGAATGAATCATATGATCAGAAATCATTTTCCCCATTCTACTCAATTCTATCAATTCATCTTCACCGTTTAATGACAAAGGAACTATCGTTGATTTTACCTCTACAACAACTGATTTATCAATTTTTGACGCAACAACTCTGGTTTCTATATAATCTAAAATATCATCTTTAGTTACTCTACCATCTAATCCAGAACCTGGCACTATATCCAGTTCCTCTTTTAATATTCCTTCTGATAAAGCAATATTTCTAACCAAAGGAGAATAAAAACGATCTGAAGTGACTCTTTTTACAATCTCAGATTTTGACTTTATATGTATGGCTTTATCAATATCTTTTTCAACTGCCGCCGCCGCTTTATAAACCTCATCATCAACTTCTAATATAACTGAACTAGTGTTATTTTGTTCCAACTCACCCTCTACTTCGATTATTGCCAAAGTTTCTCCCACTTTAACAACTGAATCTTTTTCGTGTAATATTTTAATTAAAGTACCTGAAACTTCACATGGAACATCTGAATCTACCTTATCTGTAGCTATTTCAACAATCGAATCATCTGCTTCAATCGTATCTCCTACTTCTTTCAACCAAGATGTAATTGTCGCCTCTGCAACAGTTTCTCCCATTTTTGGTAATTTCAATTCAAATCTAGCCATAGTTATATTTTTTATGAACCTAAAAGTTTCACAAATTTATTGTTAGAAAACAACCTAAAAACTTGGTGTTCTTCCCATTTAGTTCAAACGCAAATTTAGTGAAAATATAGACATTATCTTCAAAGAAAGAGTTGTCAAAAAAAACAATTTAAACGAGCAAAAAAGAGGATTTTATAACTTACAACTATTTTTTATGGTGTCCCAATCCACAATTAAAAAACACGCCCTATATCTATCAAACACGACTAGCTGACTACCTTAGCGTAAGACAACAATACGCTTTTGAACCTATCGTTCTCTTATATTTATGAAGAAACCAGAAGTTTTACTAGAGAATAAATTAAAAAGAGGAAGTTAAAACAACTTTCTCTTTTTTATATCCATTGTATTGGTTTTTGCAATATCGAAACCAAATAAGCTTCATCACTTCCAACTTCTGGAGCATTATTGTAATGCCACTGTACTTTTGGAGGTAAGCTCATAAGAATAGATTCTATCCTTCCATTTGTTTTCAACCCAAACAAAGTGCCTTTATCATGAACTAAATTAAACTCTACATAACGACCTCTTCTTATCTCCTGCCAGTCACGCTGAGACTCAGAATAACTTAACTGCTGACACCTTTCAACAATTGGCACATAACTTTCTAAAAAACTATTTCCTATTTCAGTAACAAAATCATATCTATCTTGTAAAGAATATTCGTCTGTTTCTTTTAAATGATCAAAAAACAAACCACCAATTCCTCTAGCTTCATCTCTGTGTGCATTCCAAAAATATTCATCACAACGTTTTTTATACCGAGGATAAAATTCCTGATTGTGTTTATCACAGGCATTTTTACATACTGTATGAAAATGAATAGCATCTTCATCAAACAAATAATAAGGCGTTAAATCTTGTCCACCACCAAACCATTGAGTAACAATTTTTCCTTGCTCATCATACATTTCAAAATAGCGCCAATTTGCATGTACTGTAGGCACCATTGGGTTTTTAGGATGTAATACGAGTGACAATCCACAGGCAAAGAAATTGCCTTCTTTCACTCCAAAATTATCTCTTAATATTTGCGGCAACACACCTTCAACAGCTGATATATTTACACCGCCTTTTTCAAAAACATTTCCATTTTCAATAACACGTGTTCTACCACCACCTCCTTCAGGTCGATTCCACAAATCTTCTACAAATGTTGCTTTTCCATCAACTTCCTCCAATTTAGAAGTTATAGTATCCTGTAGGCTTTGGATGTATGTATAAAAGTGTTCTTTCATCTTCGATCGGAGGACTTGCTCCCTTTACTAAAAGCTAATTAGAATATTCCTTCACTGCATCAATAAAAGCTTTGGCATTATCCAAACCTATATTTGGTAAAATCCCATGCCCTAAATTCACAATATATTTATCTTTTCCAAAAGCATCAATCATCGCTTTCACTTGTTTTTTAATTTCAGCTGGTGAGGAAAACAATCGAGTGGGATCAAAATTACCTTGTAAAGTAATATTTCCACCTGTTAACTTTCTTGCCCATTCTGGAGTAATTGTCCAATCTACGCCCAAAGCAGCTGCATTTGACTTAGACATATCTTCTAAAGCAAACCAACAACCCTTACCAAAAGCAATCACAGGAGCATCCTCTTTTAAAGCTTCTATAATTTGGTTGATATATTGCCAAGAAAATTCTTGATAATCTACTGGAGATAACATTCCACCCCATGAATCAAAAATTTGAACAGCATTTACACCTGCTTCAACTTTCTTTTTTAAATAAGCAATCGTGGTATCCGTTATTTTCTGCAACAACATGTGAGCCGCAACAGGTTGAGTAAAACAAAACTCTTTTGCTTTATCAAAATTTTTCGATCCTTGACCTTGGATACAATAACATAAAATTGTCCATGGAGAACCCGCAAAACCAATCAAAGGAATGTCGTCATTCAACATTTGTTTCGTCAATTTTACAGCATCCATTACATAATTTAATGTTTCATCTATATCGGGTACAATTACCTTTTCAACATCTTGCATCGTACGAATAGGATTTGGCAACCAAGGTCCAATTCCATTTTTCATCTCAACCTCAATATTCATTGCTTGAGGAATCACTAAAATATCAGAAAACAAAATTGCAGCATCCATTCCGTATCTACGAATTGGTTGCACTGTAATTTCTGCAGCCAACTCAGGTGTTTGACACCTAGTAAAAAAATCGTATTTCTTTTTTACTTCCTGAAACTCTGGAAGGTACCTACCCGCTTGACGCATCATCCAAACAGGAGGTCTTTCAACTACCTCTCCTTTTAAGGCCCTTAAATATAAATCGTTTTTTATCATCCTAGCTATTGGCTATTAGCTTTTGACTATTAGCTCTTTTTTATTTTATTTATCAATTCACCTTGCTTATCAAGCAGTTCAAATATGGATTTTAATTCTTCTTTCTTTAGTAATTAAAGTTCTTCAATTATAACTATCTGAGTTTTTATTTGATTTTTCATTAAAAGTCAAGAACTAATTGCTAAGAGCCACTTTTTCCATTGCAGCATCAACAGCTTTTTCAAAATTTTCAATGTCTTTATCAGAAAGAGCAGAACACAAAAACCAAGATTCAAATTGAGATGGAGGTAAAAAAACACCATTTTTAATCATCTCCCAAAAGAAAACAGCAAATTTACTGGTATCACATTTTTGTGCCTCTTCAAAGTTTGTAACCTTTTCTTTCGCAAAAAATGGATTGATCATAGAACCAAAACGATTTACTGTAATTTCCACCGCATATTTCTTTGCTGTATTCAATAATATATTCTCAATTTTCTCCGCTATTTCTTCTAATTTCTTATAGGGATTCTGACGTTTTAACTCTGTAAGAGTAGAAATTCCAGCTGCCATTGCAATAGGGTTTCCTGAAAGTGTTCCCGCTTGATACATACCTCCTAAGGGAGATACATTTTCCATAATTTCATTAGATGCTCCATAAGCTCCTACCGGAAAGCCTCCTCCTATTACTTTTCCTAAACAAGTAATATCCGCTTCAATTCCTATCAACTCCTGTGCTCCTCCAAATTTAGAACGGAAACCAGTCATAACCTCATCACAAATCAAGAGTATACCGTGCTCTTTTGTTATTTTTCGAAGTCCTTTAATAAAAGTATCTGAAGGTTTTACAACCCCCATATTTCCTGTTACAGGTTCTAAAATAACCGCAGCAATATCTTTGTGTTCTTTAATCTGTTTTTCAACAGATTCTAAATTATTATACTCTGCAATCAAAGTATTCTCTACAGCCTTAGAAGGCACGCCTTTAGAACCTGGCAAACTCAAAGTAACTAATCCCGAACCAGCTGCAACTAACATTGCATCCATATGTCCGTGATAACAACCAGAAAATTTTACAATTTTATCATCGCCTGTATGTGCTCTTGCCAAACGGATAGCACTCAGTACAGCTTCAGTACCAGAATTTACAAAACGAACTTTATCCATTCCGGGAAAAGCATCACATACAATTTCCGCTAATTTAATTTCAGCATTTGTAGAAGCCCCAAAAGAGTATCCTTTTTTTAATGCTTTAGAAATAGCTTTTTCAACTCTTTTATGACGATGACCTAAAATCATAGGACCATAAGACAAAACCATATCGATATATTTATTCCCATCAACATCTTTTATTTTGCTTCCCTTTGCTTTGTCTATAAATAAAGGATTACCTCCTACTGACGCAAAAGCTCTTACTGGAGAATTCACTGCTCCTACAAGATTTTTTAGTCCCTTTTGATATAATTTTTCTGACTGTTTAAATTTCATGTTTTTTGGTATTGTCATTCCTGCGCAGGCAGAAATCTTTTAATTATTCAAATTTTTGATAAATCTTCCCAATTATGGTTATTTTCAATTATTATTTTCCAATTCCATTTCCGTTTTTTGATTCTATTTTCTCTCAAAATCACCTCTTCAATAGAATTAAAACTCCAAAATAAATTAACTTATTTACGTTGTCTTTTTAAAATAAAACCTTTATTTATTTTTTCTTTATCTTCTAGAATCCTTCTTTCTAAATCATTTGTAACGCCAATATACAAAACTCCATCTTTTTTATTTGACTATAGATAAACTTAAAATTGATTTTTCATTATTCACCTTTTAGATTCCTGGTTTCATAAGTATGACATTCAATGAAACCTATTTAAATATTCACTTCTGTAATACTTTCGCCACCTCTTTAGCAAAATAAGTAATTATAATATCAGCACCTGCTCTTTTCATCGATAATAATGACTCCATCATTACACGTTCTCCATCAATCCATCCTTTTTCAGCAGCTGCTTTTACCATAGCATATTCTCCACTAACATTATAACATGCAATTGGTCTATCGTAAGTATTTTTTAAATCTCTAATAATATCTAAATAAGACAAAGCTGGTTTTACCATCAAGATATCTGCTCCTTCTGCATCATCAAAAGTTGCTTCTCTTAAACCTTCACTCCTATTTGCAGGGTCCATTTGATAAGTTCTTCTATCTCCAAAAGCTGGAGCCGAATCTACAGCATCTCTAAACGGTCCGTAAAAAGCCGAAGCATATTTTACTGAATAGCCCATAATAGGAAGGTTATAAAAACCTGTATTATCTAATGCTTCACGAATTGTAGTTATAGTTCCGTCCATCATTCCTGAAGGTGCAACCATATCTACACCAGCCTTAGCATGCGAAATTACTTGTTTGGCTAAATTTACCAAGGTAGCATCATTGTCAACATCATTATCTTGAATTACTCCACAGTGACCATGACTTGTATATTCGCAAAAACAAACATCTGTTATCACATATAAATTCGGATAATTTTTCTTGATATATCTAATTGTCTGTTGTAAAATTCCATTGTCATTCCAAGTCTCTCTCCCTATATCATCTTTTTCTACAGGAATTCCAAACAAAAGAACCGCAGGAATATTTAAAGAAACAACCTCATCTAATTCTGAGAACAAACGATCTAAAGAAAAACGTTTAATACCAGGCATGGAGACTATTTCTTTTTCAATATTTTCTCCTTCTTCTATAAACAAAGGGTAGATAAGATCATCCACAGTAAGTTTATTTTCTCTTACCAATCTCCTAATTCCTTCCGTTTTTCTTAAGCGCCTTGTTCTATTCATACTCTATAAACTATAATATTTCATTTACTTTTTCTAGAACTGACTCCACACTGGTTTCATCAGCAATATATACATTGTCAAAATGCTGTATCGCTTCTACTGCAGTAGTAGCTCCGATGCAAAATACAGGATTTGAATTTGTTGTGTTTTTTTTTAAATAACTTTTAATTCCAGAAGGACTAAAAAAGAGTATTGCGTCAAAAACTTCATCCAATTTAACAGGTACAAGTTTCGTTTGATACACCAAATACTCAGTGACAAAAGCGCCATTCTCTGCCATTATTTTAGGCAAATCATCATTTCTTAAATTACCACAAAACCAACTAATTTCCTTTAATGATTTTTCGTTTTTAGAAAATAGATCAGCCATTATATCAGCTAATTCCATCGCATTATTTGTAAACACTGCTACTTGAAAACCAAGTTTTTCTAATAAATCTTTAGTTTTTTGCCCTACACAAAACACGGTACCAAACCAATCTATATTATTTGCATGAATTAAAAAAACAGAACGCACACTATTGGCACTTGTAAAAACAGCGTTTTCAATTTTTTCCTCAACTTTAAAATTCTCTCCATAAGAAATATCAATCATCGACACTTCTTCTACATCGAAACCTTTTAATTGATCTCGTTGCGCTGCAGTTAATTTTTTAGTTGATAAAACTCTCACTCTCTTTATATAATTTATAAATTTACTTTTTAACTACTTTTTTTATTTCAATCATCAAGGCTTTTCCTCCATCAGCCAATACCTCTTCAGCCGCTAATTTCCCGAGATTTTTAGCCTCTTTTATAGATGAAATTCTAAAAACTCCTTTTTGCTCCTTTCCATCAATTGAGCTAAGCAATCCCTTAAAAGAAATGGTATCACCATCTATTTCTGCAAATCCTCCAATAGGGGCAGTACATCCACCTTCTAAAGTACTCATAAAATCACGTTCTATTCCAACACATAATGCCGTCTCCTTATGATTCAATTTTTCACAAGCCTCTAAAACCTCTTTGTCATAATCTAAAGCAGTAATCATAATAGCACCTTGAGCCGGTGCGGGGATCATCCAATCGAGAATCAAATGCTCTTTTGGTAAAAGATTGATACGTTCTAATCCCGCTTTTGCAAAAATAGCTCCATTCCAAGAATTATCTTTTAGTTTTTTCAAACGCGTATTTACATTTCCTCTTAAATCAGTTAAGCAATGAGAAGGATATTTATACAACCACTGTGCCTTTCTTCTTAAACTTCCTGTTGCAATAGTTGCACCTTCTGCAACCAGCTCTTCTTCCGTACCTTTATATACCACTACATCATTAACATCAGCTCTTTCTAGAACTGCTGCTTGTACAATTGTTTCAGGCAGCTGAGTTGGAACATCTTTTAACGAATGCACTGCTATATCTATTTGACCTCGTAACATGGCAACATCCAGTGTTTTAGTAAAAACACCCATCGTTCCTATTTGATGCAACGGAAGATCTAAAACCTCATCTCCTATAGAAGAAAGTTCTATTATTTCTGTCGTATACCCAAAATCATTTAATGATTTTTGAACCAAATATGCTTGCCATAAAGCCAACTCACTATTTCTAGTTCCAATTCTGATCCTTTTTGTCATAACTTTTTTCAGGAAATTCGTTATTTAACTCTAAATTAAACATTTTTGTAATCACCTCGATACTTTGATCTACTGAAGTATCCTCAGCTTTTAAATGTTTGACAAACTGAGTCGTGATTTTTTGAATCATTCGAGAAGTAATGACTTCCGCATGCTCTGTATTAAATCCTTTTATCTTTTTACTTTGAAAATCAATCGCATCATTTTGTATTACCTCTAGAGAAGATTTCAAGGCATTAACAGCAGGTGTAAATTTACGATGACCCAACCATTCCATAAATTCTGATTTATACTCCTCAATAATAGCTTCTGCTTTAGGAATTTCCATTTCTCTTTCCGAAATTGTCTTATTCGTTATTTTAGATAACTCATCAATATTAATCAATGTAACATTTTCAAGTTCTCCCACTGCCAACTCTACATTTTCTGGTATCGATAAATCTAAAATCAGCAATCGTTGCCCTTTCTCAATACTATCGGTTGTTATGGTAGGGATATCCGCTCCTGTAGAAACAATTAGAATATCAGAATTCGCTATCTCTTTCGGTAAATTTCCCAACGTACTTATACTAACACTCTTATGATTCTTTTGGAATTCTTTAGCTTTGCTAACTGTTCTATTTACCAAAACTAGATTGCTATTATTTGTATACTCTATCAAATTTTTACAGGTATTCTTTCCTATATCCCCTAAACCATATACTAAAATATTTTTCAAATTAAAATTAGAAACCTTCTCCATAAGATATTGGACAGCAGCATAAGACACTGAGGTGGTTCCCGAACTTAATTTTGTGTTATTTTTTACTTTTTTACTTGCTTGTAAAACCAAATTTATCAAGCGTTCTAAATAAGCATTTAATGAGTTTTGATTTTTGGCCGTTTGGAAAGAATTTTTCAATTGACAAACAATCTCATAGTCTCCCAAAATCTGACTATCTAAGCCTGTGGAAATGTTAAAAAGATGACGAATAGCATCCTTTCCTTTATATACATTTGAAACATTCACAAACTCCTCTACCGAGCCTTTAGAGTATTTACAAAGTAATGAAATCAACTCGAAAGGATGATTTGCAAACCCCATAATCTCAGTTCTATTACAAGTAGATAGAATAAAAACACCGTTAATACCATTTTTTTTAGCTTCCTGAAGCAATAATATTTGATTCTCTTTAGTTATACTAAATGCACCACGTGTTTTAACGTCAGCCTTTTTATAACTCAACCCTACATTGTATAATTTTTTTCTCTTAGATTCGATACTCATGCAATGCTATATTTCGTTCCAAATTTAGTTTATTCAATGATTCATATATAAACCACGCCAAAAGTACTACCTTACAATGGATAAAAACATCGACAAAAGGACTATAAACAACGTTGAAGGGATAAATTTGCTAATTTAGAATAATTACAAACAAAACAATCTACTAAAAAACAAACACTTACAAGAACAGCATGTATCTTGTCGCAACCTTTATTGATGAAAAATGAGAGGATCACCAACTAAAAAAACATTGAGTTATATCAATATTTTTATTGTATTTTCGCATTTTAAAAAAAATATAAAGAATGAATTTCGATAATACTAAATTTAAAAACATCGATAAAAGCACCATTTGTCTTTTTCAAGAAAAAGGAACTTTTACTTTGGTTAATTTACGTAACGATTCTGAAAATACAATTTTTCAGCAATTTAAATTGCAAGACAATTACATTCAAATTTATTTTAGCTTAAACAAAAAAGTATCTATTGCTTTTAATATGGAACATTGCGCTGTCCACCTTACTCCTGAAGACTCTGGGTTGGTTTATTTTAAAGACGACTCCATGAATGTACTCACAACACTTCCTCCAGAAGGAAATGTATTAGGATTGCTAATCTCCGTCCCTTATTTCCATTCTTTATTTGCCAATGAAGAAGATTCATTTTTTAATTTCGACAGCATCAAAAGAGGTAGGCCAATTATCGAAGAAAAAGTTTCATCCGCTTCATTAAAAATTGTACTAAATCAAATTATTGAAAAAAAAATACACGGTGCTCTTCATAATATTTACATGAAAGGGAAAATCTATGAATTATTGAGTCTGTATTTTAATATTTCTGAAGAAACTGAATCTGACCACTGCCCATTTATGGCAAACGAAGAAACTGTTTTTCAAATAAAAAAAGCAAAAGATATTATTATCGAAAACATGGCTAACCCACCAAGTCTCGAAGAACTATCTAAACAAGTAGGGCTAAATATTAAAAAATTAAAAATGGGATTCAAAGAGTTTTATGGAACTCCTGTTTTTACATTTCTTTTAAACTATAAATTAGATTTTTCAAAAAAGCTCTTAAAAGACAACAAACTAAATGTTTCTGAAATTGCTATTCAAATAGGTTACAGCAACTCCAGTCACTTTATCTCAGCATTTAAAAAGAGATTTAACATCACCCCAAAACAATTCACAAAACAAGACTAAAGAATGAAAGGTGTATTATTAGTTAATTTAGGATCTCCAGACACACCAAGTCCTAAAGATATAAGAAAATACTTGGATGAATTTTTAATGGACAAAAGAGTCATTGACTCTAATATTATCCTAAGAAATATTATCGTAAGAGGAATTATCTTAAATACAAGACCTAAAAAATCTGCAGAAGCTTACCAAAAAATTTGGTGGAAAGAGGGTTCTCCATTAATTGTTCTTTCAGAAAGATTTCATAAAAAAGTGTCAGGAAAAACAGATATCCCTGTAGCTCTAGGAATGCGATATGGCTCTATGACCATAAAAGAAGGCTACGAAAAACTCATAAAACAAGGAGTAACCGAAGTTTTGTTAGTTCCTTTATATCCGCATTATGCTATGTCATCATTTGAAACAGTTGAAGAGAAAGCAAAACAAGTACAAAAAAAATATTTCCCTCAAATGACAACGGAGGTACTCCCAGCTTTTTACAACAAGCCTGACTATATTAAAGTTATGGCAAATAACATCCGTAAGAACATTGAAAACTTTGATCATGATCATATTTTATTTTCTTACCACGGCATTCCTGAGAGTCATGTTTTAAAATCAGACTGTACAAAATCTCATTGTAAACTAGATAATTCTTGTTGTGACACTTTTTCAAAATGTCATGCGACATGTTACAGACATCAATGCTTAGAAACAACAAAAGAAATTGTAAAAGAACTAGACTTAAAAGAAGGTAGTTATAGCAATTCCTTTCAATCTAGACTAGGTAAAGAACCATGGCTAAAACCTTATACTGATTTTGAATTTAATCGATTACCTCAAGAAGAGAACAAAAAGAAACTCGCCGTAATAACTCCCGCATTTGTTTCTGACTGCTTAGAAACATTAGAAGAAATTGCCATGGAAGGCGATAAACAATTTAAAAAAGGAGGAGGTAAAACCTACAAGCATATTCCTTGTTTGAACGATAACGATGACTGGGTAGATGTTATGGTTGATTGGATCGACCTATGGGCAAAAAAAACTAAAAAGTAATCTTCAGTTATCGCAATACTCTTTTTACCTTCACAAAACACCCAACATCATTTCAAAACAATTTCTTAACATTTAGGTAACTTTACTTTTCTGTGTTATCCCTAATTTTGCGTAGTTAAAACCCATATTAGAAATGAAAATATTTGTTTTTTTATTTGCAATTGCATTATTCTCTACAGAATCTAACTTTAAAAAGCAAGACAGAAAAGAAGAGATCACAAAATCGTTAAAAATCCTAAACATACACGATACTAAAGAGGCTAAAAAACTTTTAGCATAACTTGGCTTCAAGGTTGTAACGCAACAAAACGTTTTAGTTTTATGATGTTACTAAGCTACAATTTTAAGTTCAATATCCATCATTTCTTTTGGTGTTTTATATCCAAGTATCTTTCTAGGTCTATTGTTTAGTTTTTCTT
>NZ_JBAHZZ010000132.1:0-5400 GCF_037132785.1 Flavicella sp.
TACAGAGGTATGGAAAAAATGCATACTCAAAATCTGATGGAAGCTATTTGTTACAATTTATATAGAAGTCCAAGGATAATTGCCACTAATTCTAAAAACTAAAGGAAAATGAACCAAGAAAGAGATCCATAACTAACATAAACAATGAAAATAAGGAAAAAAACATAAATTTTAGATTTAAAAAGTAAAAATTGAAATCTAAAAATGAAAAGAGCATTATGCAACGGTCTTAGAATGTAAAGTCTATAAAAGTAATAGAAAACAAATAACTATAATGAACAATCATCGATTTGATGAACATTATGATTTAGAAAATCCTACAAAGGAAAAACGTGAATTACGATTTTTCATTAATCAATTAGTTCATAGTAATATATTCTCACCAATTATTTCAGTTACTGATAAAGAGGTTGAGGCTAAAATGGACAATGATAACTTAACAGAAGACGAAATAATAGAAATTTATGAAAATGCTGACAAAGAATTATCTGAAATATTTTTCAATTCGGACAAAAACAAAAACGAATCACTTTTTGAGCTAGATATACTTTCGATAAAAAAATTGTTTAAAAAAGTCGGTAAGTGTCACGTGACTGAAATAAAAACGAAATATAATGAACGGAAAGGAGATTATGATTCTGTCCGATTTTCTGGAGAAAAAAAGCATCAGAAGAAACTGAAAAAATGATTAAAAAACTGGAGGGAAAATAACTACACCTAACAAAGAACTGTGGTAAAAAACAAGTAAATTTTGATTAATTCACTTGTAAAGTACTTCTATAATTTTGATCGTAAGAAATCCTAGATTTAGCAATTGTAAAGGCTTGTTTCAAAAGCTTATACCGATTATGTTTCTATTTGATGGGTTGATTGATACTGAAAGAACCTATATAAAAATGCATGAAAAAAGCAAGCACTAATATGCTTGCTTTTTTGACTCAGTAAAGATAGAACTTAATCTATAAACTTAGATAAATCATAAAAATAAAAATCTTTAGCATCATTCATTGCAACAAACAAGCCTTTTGAAAATTGTTCATTCAAATTTACAGTTACTACTTCACAGCCATCTGTTGCTGTAGTAGATAAATCAACAGTTTTTATAAATTCATTTGTTTTTCTATCATACAGGTTAAACTGACCTCTTTGTTGGTCTGAAACTATAATATAACCTTCTCCATCGCTATATTTAGCAATGGCAATTCCTTCTATATCCCTTAAAAAATCCTCAGCTCCAAAACAAGATAGTTCTCTATTACCTTTAGAAGGTTCTGCATAATATTTTCGAACACAATGCATTTCGTCAGAATAATAAACAAACCCTAATTCGCTATCAACTGCTATGGCTTCAATTTCCTTTTTACCGCTAAAAGAACCAAATTTCCGAACTAAATTTCCGCTTACTATATCATTATCAGAGACCAATTCATACTGATACAAATAATCTTCTAACGGACCCGTTTTACGACTAACTATAGCATAAATAGTTCCGTCTTTAGGCGATTTATATAAGCTAATTCCCATAGGCAATCTGTTTTCTAATACTGTTTCATCTTCAAAAACAGGAATACCTCCATTGTCTAACGCTTGCATATCTGGTATAGAAAAAACTCTAATTACTTGCCTTTCTCTTTCAGTAAACACCAACACATCAACCTTAGTAGAGTCATTTAGTTTTAAACCATATTCTACATCAACATTGTTTGGTCTTTGAATGTTTCTAATAGTTTTACTCTCGATAATTTTACCTTCTAAATCAAAAGCATAAACTGCTCCATTAGTATCTTTATCGGTTCCAAAAACGATACTTTTTGATGGGTCTTTTGGATTCACCCAAATGGCAGGATCATCAGTATCATACAGTGTTTTCTCGGTGATAACATCTGGAGAAATTACCAGTAATTTACTTTTCTGTTCACAAGCATTCAGCAATAAAACGCCAAAGGCAAATACAATTATTTGTTTCATTCTTATTGTTTTTATTTGTTTCATTAATCTTTCTAAAATACATCATACTTTAAACCAACCGACACTCTACTTCCGTAAAACTCTGATTGTTGCGTTCTTTCTTTTACACCTTGATAATAACGCAATTCTTGATTGGTAATATTATTCCAATCCGCAAATACTCTTAAATTTTTGTTTACAGCAAAACTTACGTTAAAATCTAAAAAGAATTGTTGGTCATAGTATCTATCTTCAAAAGCATTCCCTCCTATTTCATCTACATAAGCATCAGAAAAATTAGCAGATAATCTTGTACTAAACCTGTCATAACCATATTCTAATGAACAGTTAAACATGTTTGGTGAAGTGTTTGGCAAATCTATATCATTTCTTTCCTCACCGTCCTCGTTTCTTATACCATTAGCATCAGATGTTAGGTAAGTATAATTTAAATAAATGTTGAAATTCTTTGCAAACCCAGGCAAAAAGTCAAGTTGTTTTTGAAATGCGAATTCCATTCCAAAAACCGAAGCATCATCCCCATTTAATGATTGAAACACGTCATATCCTGCTGTGTCTAAACCATAATAATCGTCTGGTGCTTCACTTTGAAATATATAAATAAAGTTGTTAATACTTTTATAGAACAAACCTCCTGATAAAAGACCAACTTTCTTAAAATAATATTCTGCAGACAAATCAAAATTCATAGAAGTAGTTGGATCTAAATCTGGATTCCCGACAACAATTTCTTCTTCACGATAAACGACATCTATTGTAGGTATAAGATCAGCATAATTTGGTCTTGCCAATGTATTTGTCCAAGCAAATCTAAATACGGTTTTATCATTTAAATCATATTTTAAATGAACTCCTGGAAGCACGTTTAAATATGAATTTTTTTTAGTGATTTTTCCAATTACATTTTCTCCATCTTCAATTTCGTTCCCTATGGCTGTTAAATCTGTTGATTCTAATCTAAGACCAACTAATACATCTAATTTTTCAGTAACTTTTTGATTTATCATTGCATAACCTGCATATACATTTTCTTTTACTTCAAAATTATCACTTAAAAAATTAGCGGGTACGGATACTCCTCCCGTTGATAGATCTAAACCTCCAAGCCATTTCTCATCAGCAAAATAACCTGCCTGGTATTGACTACCTACATAATTATTTGACTTTGACATGTTTTTAGTCGTAACCAAAGACATGTTTGGATACATGTCTTCCAAATCATAGTCAAAAAAATTGTTGTCTCTTATTTTGTTTTTAAATCTACCTCTCGCTCCAAATTTCACAAACCCACCTCCATTCTCAAATAAATCTACTGGTAGTTCAAAGTTTACAAATACATTAAAATTCTCTTCATCAGTATATCTATTTTCATTAGTAATTTCTCCAAATACAAAATTTTCTAAATCATTGGCATAAGCTAAATCTTCAGGAGTATATAGTGGGTACTCTGGATTTGTATTATCATTAAGCACAATATATTCAGATTCAAATTCTGCATAACGCTCATCTAAACGTTCTTCAGATGCTTTTGCATAAGAAGTCATCCAATCAATTTTTAATTTCCCGAAAACGTGATTACCCCCTAAAGTATAATTTTGCATACGTTGGTCTTCTAAACGAGTATTTTTATTTCTACTATTATCTATACCTCCTTTAGTTTGCCTCTTTACATCCACAGGAAATCTTGCAAGAACACCATTACTAACAGTAAAATCCTCAACCTCAATGTCTTCACCATCTAAAATATTGTATTCTAGTACGTACCTGTTTTCTCTATCATCTCGCCAATTATACATCGTTTTTAAATAAATATTGTTATTGGCGTTGATTTGATATTCGAAATTTGCAGATAAACTTCTACGGATTCTTTGCACTATATAAGTACGTTGTTGAAGCTCATCTGTATATGGGTCTACATCCACTTCTTTTAAAATTGGCTCACCATTTCCATCATCAATACCCGTATAATAATTAAATTCATCAGTCCAATTTGCTTCGATATTATCAGAACCAAAATCATTATCATTAACTGATGCCGAAAGCATCCAACCAAATTTTCCGTTTTCGGTTCTATCACCTACTAATAAGGATCCGTTTAAGATTCTTTTATCTGTAATAAAATTGATTCCTGTACCTGCAGTTGCAGATAATCTGAAATCTTGGGGAGCTGTTCTTGTAATTAAATTTACAGAACCACCAAGTGCATCTGCATCCATATCTGGTGTAATAGTTTTGGTCACCTCTATAGTCTGAATCATATCAGAAGGAATTAAATCCATTTGCACATTTCTGTTATTTCCCTCTGCTGATGGAATTCTACTACCATTTAAAGTTACAGAGTTTAACTGCGGAGACAGTCCTCTTATAATTATATTTCTAGCTTCACCTTGATCTACTTGCATAGTGATACCTGGAATTCTTTTTACGGCATCACCAATATTAGCATCAGGGAATTTCCCTATCTGATCTGTAGAAACTACATTGGTAATGTTTAAGTTGTTCTTTTGTGTATTCAACGCCTTAGATTGTCCACTAATACCATGACCAATAATTTGTACTTCTTCTAATTCTAAACTCGAAGATTTTAATTTAACATTAACCATTACTGCATCTGCAGCAACAACGGTTACTTTATGGTTTATGTCTTTATAGCCTAAATAGGTGATTTTTAAAATATAGGTTCCTTCAGGAACAGAAACGATGGTAAATCTTCCATCAAAATCAGTTATATCACCTTTTTTAATAGACTCAATAATTACATTAGCTCCTGGCACATACATTCCGTTCTCATCAGTAATAACTCCTTGAATGGTGCCATTTTGGGCGTTTACTTTTGCTCCTAATACTAAAGGAACAACTAAGAGTAAAATAAGTTTAAATAGGTTGGTTTTACAGTTTTTTTTCATTTTAAATTCATGTTATTATTTGAATGGTAAAATTAACATAGGCGTATGAATATCTTATTAAAGCAAAATGAAAGAAAAGTTAAGGTTGATGAGAAATGCGGTATAAAGTCCATTAAAGTTAATGTTAAGTTAATTTTCTCTTAATGTCCTAGCTCCGAAATCCTTTAAAAAGGAAGAAATAAAAAATCTAAATTTCGTTTAAATTAGCATTTAATCTGTATCAAGCGATACTTCATGTCGAATAAAAGTCACTTCACTGTTTATTGAAATTGTTCTTGTTGCTTAGAATATATATTTGTTAAGTCATATAATAAAAACAATAAAACACACACAATATGAGAGATAGATTAATCAATACAATTGAGCTACAAATTGTAGAACTAATTAAGACCGTTGCAAGGTACATGACAAAAACAAAGACCCAAACTTAGGGTGTAAATCATTGTCTGTTAACTTATTAAGATGTATATTCAAGCCATGAAACTACAAATAACACCTACTTTTGCAGATAGCATTTGTGATTTAC
>NZ_JBAHZZ010000155.1:0-9083 GCF_037132785.1 Flavicella sp.
ACCTTCAGACCATTTTATTTTGGCTAAATAAGCTTTACAAGCTTCATCATTTGGTAGTTCTTTTATAAAACTCAGTATATTTTGACCTTGAAAAACATCCATATCTGTTATATTTAATGACACTAAGATACAGAAACTAAATGACTAATTAAATATTTTAAGACTAAACTTAAAGTTTCAAAAAAATCACATTACAAGAAAGATGATAAAGCGCAAGATGCTTTTTTAAAAACTACCAAATAAACTACATGATATTAGATTTAGTATAAATAAAGATAAGTATTCTAGTGTGAATTTATATTTTCAAGATGAAGCTAGATTTTATAATAAATGAAATTTGATTTATTATAAAATTAACGTCCAAACTAAACCTATCTTCAAGTTCCTCATTTACATTTTAAAAATCCAATTATAAAAACCCCAATTGCTAACTTAACAAAAAAAAAATTCAATAATTATCAAGGCTAATTACTATCTTTGTCGTAAAATATTTCGATTATGATATTATTTATTGGAGCACCAGAGATTATGATAGTTCTGCTTATAGTAGTTATGTTATTTGGTGCTGATAAAATTCCAGAAATTGCAAGAGGACTTGGAAAAGGCATGCGTCAAATAAAAGATGCGACCAATGATATAAAAAGAGAAATCAATTCTAGTGTCGAAAAAAACGGCATAGATTTGGATGTTACCAAAGACATCAAAAAAGAAATTGAATCTGTTAAAGATGATATAGACGATGTGACTGGACCTATCAAACGTAAATTTTAATTTATTTTTTATAACTAACAACTCAAAATTAAGTACTAAGAATTCAAAAATTATTTCACTCTACTAATAGTCAAGCCGTCTCGAATTGGTAGTAATACAGTTTCTATACGATTATCAGTATTCATCAATTTATTAAATTCCAACAAAGCGGCAGTATCTACATCTTTTGGGTTCAAGGTTTCAATTACCTTTCCACTCCACAATACATTGTCTGATAAAATAATTCCCCCTTTATTCATCTTATTTATAATCAAATCAAAGTAATTGATGTAATTAGATTTATCAGCATCTATAAACACCAAATCAAATTTTTCATCTATCATTGGGATAATGTCAAGGGCATTTCCTACATATTGTTTTATTTGAGATCCATACTCTGATTTATCAAAATACTTTTTTTGTAAATCATACAGTTCTTCATTTTTATCAATCGTATGCAAAGTTCCTTCAGTCGACATTCCTTCGGCTATACATAAAGCAGAATAACCGGTATAAGTTCCTATTTCTAAAATTTTTTTTGGTTGAATTAATTTAGAAATCATAGATAAAACACGACCTTGAAATCCTCCACTTAACATACGTGGATTTAAAACTTTTTGCCAAGTTTCTCTGTTTAATTCTTTTAATATATTAGGTTCTTCTTGAGAATGTGCTATTATATAATCATCTAACTTCTCGGGTAAAAATTCCATTATTCCATATAATTTATTACAATTTAGCACTTTTCTCTTCAAACGTTAAATACAACAGATTTTTCTTTATGTAAATCTAACATATTTTACATCAAAAAAAATGAATAAAAACAATATAAATAGAAGCACATCCCCGTTACGTTTTTGTTTTTGTGTGAAATATGAAAAATAGTATGGATCCTAGTCCTATGAATAATCACTCACAGATTAAACTCTGTAATATTTAATTACTTACAAATATCTTCGTTCTTAAAACCATGTAAAGTCCTCATTTTAAAAATTACAAAATATTTTCCATAACGTTTTTTAATGTATTTTTAAGGCGCTCCCTAACTCAGTATTACCTATATTTTGTATGCATCATTACTCCCAGGATTGAGGAACTCTTTCTTCTATTCAATCCCCTTAGTTTTCTCTATTACCGTAAAAATTAATGCGAATATTTGATTTCCTTCTAAATTATTTATTAATTTTTAAAGCTTCTAAAATTGTATTACTACATATTAATCTATTTATTATCAAACTATTACCAATTATATTATTGTAAAAAAAATTGTAATTAGGTTACTTCTCTAGATATTAACAAGCCTTCTAATAACTTTTAGATAAAACCTTAATTATAAAGAGGTTAACTATATTAGTTAAATGTTAACAAATAAGGATTAAGATTATATAAATAAATTTGCTTTTTATAACAAAAAAAACAATACAGCGAAGGGTAGCATATATCCAAATTTACTTTCATGTTTTTAACCTACAGTTATCAACAATTTAAAATGTACTTATAAGCATTGTAATAATAGAATTCTATCTACTTTTTTATGTTAGTACACATTTCATACTACTTGTTAATAACATAAATACTTTTATTGTAAATCAATTAATTAACCTGTTTATAACCTATTCATAACCTTGTAGAATTATCGATAACTGACAATAGCAATAAAAAAAGAATAAAGTTATTGGGTCTATTAACATACTATAATATACCATTATTCTTTTTTAAAAATTTAAAATAAAACTATATATATAATATAATATGTTTATAACAATTTAAAATAAAACTTTTTTACTTGCTGGATAGTAAAATATAAAATTATGATTTACTTAAGAATCTAACAAGTGCTGTTATTTTTAAATTGTGTAACTTTACAGTCATAATTAATAAAATTTATAGCTGTTTTTAAATAGAGAGAATTGCATAAATTTCGCTCCTGCTAATTTTCACTTTTAATAATAACAGGAATGACAAATACGATTGCTTAATTCGTATTTTTAAAAAAATCAAAAACTAGAATGTCAAGAGGAAAGAAAAAAATATATAAAAAAAAAGGGAGTGTTATAAAAAATTTAACCCGAAATATTATGACTGCGTTTAATAGCAATGCTACTAAAATATTGAATTACAAACAAATTTGTGCTAAAATAGATATTATAGATGCAAATGGGAGAGGGCAAGTGATCAAAAAATTAGAAGATTTAAAAGGTCAAGGAAAAATTGAAGAAGTTGAGAGAGGTAAATTTATTTTAAATCAGAATAAAAATTATCATATAGGAACGTTAGATTTAACATCAAATGGAAACGCTTATTTTATTTGTGATGATTTTGAGAAAGATGTATTTATTCCGTCCATCAATATAAATAGAGGTTTGGACAAAGACACGGTTAAAGTATATGTATATGAAAAACGTAGAAGTTCAAAAAAAGAAGGAGATGTCGTTGAAATTATTGAACGTGCAAAAACGAATTTTGTTGGTGTTTTACAAGTAAGTAAAAACTTTGGTTTTGTAGTGCCCGATAATAACAAAATGTATTCTGATATTTTTATACCAAAAGACCAATTAAATGGTGCTGTTGATGGTGAAAAAGTAATTGCAGAACTTACAGAGTGGCCTGAAAATTCTAAGAATCCATTTGGATCTATTTCTAGAATTTTAGGATTGCCAGGAGAACATAATACTGAAATACATAGTATTTTGGCTGAATATGGATTGCCCTATGAATTTCCTGAGCACGTAGAAAAAGAAGCTAAAGATTTAGATACAACAATTACAGAAGAGGAAATTTCCAAGCGTAGAGATATGCGTAAAGATTTAACGTTTACGATAGATCCAAAAGACGCAAAAGATTTTGATGATGCTTTATCTTATACTATTTTAGAAAATGGTAATTATGAAATAGGAATCCATATCGCTGATGTTTCGCATTATTTAGCTTTAGATTCTGAAATGGAAAAAGAGGCTTATGAAAGAGCAACTTCTGTTTATTTAGTTGATAGAGTTGTACCTATGTTGCCAGAAAAATTATCAAATGGTGTGTGTTCTTTACGTCCACATGAAGAAAAATTAACCTTTTCTGCAGTATTTGAATTAAATAAAAAAGCACAATTGGTAAATGAATGGTATGGAAGAACAGTGACTTATTCTGACCAAAGATTTTCGTATGAAGAAGCTCAGGTGATTATTGAAGAAGGTAAAGAAAATAGGAAAGCTATTATTCCTGAAGATATTTCTATCAGAGAGACTTCATATGAGGTTTCAGAGGATATTGTAAATGCTGTTTTGAAGTTAGATGCTTTAGCAAAAATAATGCGTAAGAAGCGCTTAAAAGACGGTGCAATTACTTTTGATAAAGTAGAAGTGAAATTTAATTTGGATGAAAATGCAGTTCCTTTAGGAGTTTTTTTTAAGGAATCTAAAGATGCAAATAAATTGATTGAAGAGTTTATGTTGCTTGCGAACAGAAAAGTTTCTGAATTTGTTAGTAGAAAAGAGGGAAGACCTACAAAAAATACGTTTGTATATCGTGTACACGATGAACCAAATATAGACAAACTTACTTCCTTACAAGGCATTATTGGTAAATTTGGTTATAAAATAGATTTACAATCTAGACAATCAACATCTGATAGTTTAAATAAATTATTAGATGATGTACACGGAAAAGGAGAATCCAATATGATTGAAACTTTGGCTATTCGTTGTATGAGTAAAGCTGAGTATACTACAGATAATATTGGTCATTATGGATTAGCATTTGATCATTATTCTCATTTTACGTCCCCAATTCGTAGATATCCTGATGTGATGGCACATCGTTTATTACAAAATTATTTAGAAGGAAAACCTTCGCCAAAGAAAGAAGACTACGAAGAGAAATGTAAACATTCTTCCGAAATGGAATATTTAGCAACCAAAGCAGAAAGAGACTCCATCAAATACATGCAAATTAAATATATGCAAGATCATGAGGATCAAGAGTTTTTAGGTGTAATTTCTGGAGTTACTGAATGGGGTATTTATGTTGAGATTATCGAAAATAAATGTGAGGGAATGGTCAGAACTCGTGATATAAAAGATGATTATTATATTTATGATGAAAAGCAATATGCCTTGGTGGGTCAATCTACAAACAAATTGTATCAATTAGGTGCGGAGGTTACTGTAAAAGTGAAAAATACAGATTTAGATCGTAAACACTTAGATTTTACCTTGATACAGAATGAATAATATGTATTTCCATCACTTTTTTAGTGATGGCATTAATTTTGTTAATAGATTAGATACTAAATAATATTAAGAATGAAAAAAATAATTGTAGGATTGTTATTTTTGGTTGTATCCATCGTAACTGCCCAAAACGAAGTGAGTGTAAAACTTGAAAATATAGACGTATTAAAAGTATCTAATGGTTTAAAAGTAAATTTGATTAAATCAGAAGAACAAAAACTTGAGATACATGGAGAAGAGGCTGGGAGTGTAACTTTTAAAAACAAAAGAGGAACTTTAAAATTAGGTTTAAAATTTGGGAGTTCTTTTGATTCAAAAAAAGTAGAAATTGATTTGTATTACAATAGTAATATTGGTGAGTTGGATGTAAACCAAGGAGCTTTAATTATTTCAAAGGAAATATTTGAACAAAAACAATTAAAATTAAATTCTCAAGATGGTTCTTCTATAAAATTAGAAATTGAGGTAGATTATTTAAAAATAAAAGGTGTTTCAGGTGGAAATATTCAGTTGAAAGGAATTGCAAAATCACAAAACGTAAAATTGGTTTCAGGTGCTTCTTATAAAGGTTTTGATTTACATACTAATCAAACTATCATATATGTTTCTACTGGAGCTGTAGCAGAAATACAAGTTTCTGGAATATTAGATGCAAAATCAAAATTTGGAGCATCAATTATTTATTCGGGGCAACCTAATTCTATATCTACTGAAGAATCTATTGGAGGTAAAATAACTAAATATTAAACAGAACAGGTAGAATTAAATAAAACTAAAAAAGACAAAGAGGAATAATTTATTTGATTTTTAAAAAAATCATTAAATGTAAAACAAAGTTATTATCTTTGCTTTCTAAACTAGGAAGAAATGAATTTATCAAGCATATTTTTAGGAATGATTGGTCCACCACAAGTAATATTAATTATAGTTGTAGTATTGTTACTTTTTGGAGGTCGTAAGATTCCAGAATTAATGAAAGGACTTGGTGGTGGTATTAAAGAATTTAAGAAAGCAGCCAAAGAAGAAGATATAGATAATAAAGAAAAAGACGATAAAACTAAAAAGTAGTTAATGTTTTACTTATATAAAAATCGAAGTTGATTATTCAGCTTCGATTTTTTTTATAAAAAAATAAATTTAGTAAGGGATTGTAACAATATAAAGAGTGTTTGAAAAATAAGTAAAAGATCAATTATTACTATAAAAATTATATTATTTTATAGTAAATAAAATTAATTATTATTACAGGAATATTTTTACAATCATTAATAAAGACCATGAAAAAAACAGTGAAAATTATCTTTACAATTTTAGGATTGTTTTTTTTGAAAAATACAACCTTAAAGGCTCAAGATGGTCATATTAAGGGAATAATTATAGACAAAGTATCAGATGAATCTGTTCCTTTTGCAACGGTAGTTATCAAGTCAACTGACATAACTTATGGTACAAGTTCTGATGACAATGGAAAATTTAATTTAGGAAAATTAACTCCAGACAATTATACCATTGTGATTTCATATATTGGGTTTGTGGATACAGTAATTAGAAATGTAGAAATAAAAAATAAAAATCAGGTTGTAAACCTTGGTAGAATTTATTTAGTTGTGAATATAGAAGCTTTGGGTGAAGTAGAAATATCTGGTATAAATAAAACACAAGTATCTAAAATAGATAGAAAAACATATTCTGCTAAAGATTTTAAAACTACAAAAGGTGGAAATGCTGCTGATGTATTAGGAAAATTACCATCTGTATCTGTTGGACCTGACGGAAGTGTTAGCGTTCGTGGTTCTTCTGATTTTATGGTATATTTAAATGGGAAACCTACCAATATTGATGCTTCGACGCTTTTAAATCAAATTTCTAGTAATGATATTGACAAAATTGATATAATTTCTGTCCCTACTGCTCGTTACGATGCGCAAGGAAAAGGAGGAATTATCAATATAAAAACAAAAACCAAAGGAATTGAGGGTTTTGCTGCAACTGCAAATGGAACGCTTGGTGGTGCACCATGGTCTAATAAAACTGATGTGTACAGTGCGTATAAAATCAATGATAATCGTTATGCAGCAGGAATCAATTTGATGTATAACACAAAAAAATATTCTTTATACGGATTTCTTAATTACAACGAAAAAAATGTAAATGGGATGCGTATTGGACGTGCACGTATTTTGGTAGAAAATGATCAAACAAGTCCTTCTGCTTATTTTCATATGAATGCTCAAGGGGAAAGACCTGAATGGTATAAATATTATTCTGCCAATATTGGTGTGGATTTTTATTTGAGTGATTCTAAAGAATTGTCTTTCTCTTATTTTTATGGAAGTAGAAACAACGGTAGAGCTGCTTATTATGAGTATCATACTTTTTATGGTGATGTAGATGGAAATGTTTATTCTAAGGAGCAATATATTTACAATCCAAATAAAGACAATAGATATGGAGACTATAACACTGCAAGTATTGATTTTACGGTTGATTTAGAAGATGGATCTAACTTAATATTATCGGGTACTTATGAAAGTTCTGGTTTGAGTAGAGATCTTACGAATACTAATTATTTTTACAGTTCTAGTGAAGATTTGAATAATGATATTGAAACTAATTATAAAAATTTTAATGAACGTAATATTTATGAAATGTATGACAATACACCTTTAAAAGGGTATCGTATATCTGTGGATTATGAAAAAATATTTGATGATAAGTCCACTTTAGGAGTAGGTTCACAAGTCCAGTATATTGGAATTAAAGGGGATTATGTATATGACAATGAAGAAATTGAAGTAAATGATGTTGAATTTGATAATTATATTGATTTAGACAGAACAGTATATGCTACTTATATTGACTATATTAGATTTTCAGGAAAATGGACTTATAATTTTGGTTTGCGTACAGAATATGGAAATCAGAAAATCTATATAGACAACACATCTTATTTAAAAGATTTTGGTTTATCTGATGAGAGCAATTATTATCAAACTAAATTAGATTTATTTCCGTCTGCTCATATCAACTACCAAGTAAATGACAATAGCAAATATATATTAGTTGCTAGTAGAAGAATTAACCGTCCTTCTTTAACTAAAATGACTCCATTTTTATACCGCCGCCATTTTGAGGTATATGTTATTGGAGATCCAAATTTAGAGTCTGAATATTTGAATAATATTGAATTTTCTTATGAGACCAATATTGGTAAACAAAACATCAACATAACTGGTTTTTATAGAGGCACAGAAAATGCGGTGTTTAGAGTAAATACAACTACCACAGCTATTGAAAATGAATCTATTCATGAAATTTTACAAGAAGATGTTTTGATACGGTTTTATACAAATGCAGGTAATTCTACTGCAATAGGAGGGGAGTTAACGGCTAATTTATTTATAAGTTCTTGGGCAAAATTATTAGTTGGAGGTTCCTTGTATAATTTTATAATTAAAGGTGATGTATTTGGTTATGCTGTTGACCAAGAAAGCACCAATTGGAGTTTAAAAGGAAATATGAATATTGATATGTCTAAAGAAACAAGTGTAACTTTTGATTATAACTATAAGTCGGCAACAGTTACCTCTCAAGGCTCTAACGACTATTTTCAAATGGCAAATATTTCTTTTAATTATTCACCAGAAAAACTGGAAGGTTGGGATTTTAGTTTGAGAGGTTTGGATTTATTGAGTAGTAATTTGCAATACCTTGATACCAATGCTTATAATAAAGATAATCAACAAATATTTTATCAAGAAACAGAGTATCATAGAAATGGTCCTATTGTGGAACTTGGAGTCACTTATACATTTAATAACGTTAAATCTAAGAAAGTTAAAAAAGCATCAGCAGAAGATCATTTTAAGTAAAATTATTTCTATTTTGTCCATTTATGAAAACTAACCTCCATTCAATAACTTAATGTATGGAAAATTCTATTAATTATAGTAGTTGAGTTCGTTGATGTCTTAAGACCGTTGCAAGGTACATGACAAAAACAAACATCCAAACTTAGGATATAAATCATTGTTTGTTAGTTTATTAAGATGTATATTCAAGCCATGAAACTACAAATAACACCTACTTTTGCAGATAGCATTTGTGATT
>NZ_JBAHZZ010000160.1:0-12973 GCF_037132785.1 Flavicella sp.
TGACTTACGATAACGGTATTGAAATGGCTAGACACGAAAAAATTACGAAAAATACAGGTATGAAAATATACTTTGCTCATCCCTATTCTTCTTGGGAAAGAGGAACCAATGAAAACACAAATGGACTCATTAGAAGATACTTGCCAAAGGAAACTAATTTTAACGAAATTGACCTAAAACAACTCCAAATTATTCAAGAAAAACTAAACAATAGACCTAGAAAGATACTTGGATATAAAACACCAAAAGAAATGATGGATATTGAACTTAAAATTGTAGCTCAGTAACATCATAAAACTAAAACGTTTTGTTGCGTTACAACCTTGAATCCAAGTATTAATATGATTTCTTCATTGTTATTCAGTTTTAAATGATAATATGTTAGACCAATTGCTCCAGTTTAAATTTTGATCTCTATAGCGAACTCTCCAGTAATAGGTTGTATTAAGTATTAATCGTCGTGTTTGTTCATCAGTTAAATCATCGTTTTTTTGTCTGTTTTCTTTGTAGTACCAATTTTGATATTGTTTCCAATTATCGAGAACTAATTTTGAGAAATCTTTTGTTGTTGATACTTGCCAGTGTGATGCTGCATGGAATGTATTGTTAAAAGAGCTTTGAAACTCATCTGCCTTTAGTAGTGTCCCCGTAATTGCAACAGTTTCATTATTTGGTGATATAGCTTTAGGAGTAGCTGGTTTTCTTTCTTTTTTCCAGATGGTAATACTATCTCTAAGTTCATTTTCTCTAAACTGTTCTGAGTTTCCTCTGCTAATTCTTTTAATTGTAAATTTCGAATCTTCTTTACTACCACTTACTTCTACCATTACAAAACCATATTCATCTTGAGTTACTGTGAATTCATCATAATCTCTTCCTTCAAATTTGCCCCAATTATCAATAGCTCCTCCAGCAGATGCAACATTTATCCACAAATGTTTATGGTCTCTAGATTGCCCTCTTGAGTATCCATGTGTATGTCCAAAAAAGTGCAAACTAGGTTTTCCTGATTTTGTACTAAAATTTTCTAGTATTTTTACAATTTTCCCGCTAAAATCTATTTCTCCAGGAATCCATAATTCTGATTTATGAGGATGGTGAAGTTGTGCAAACACAAAGGAAATATCATCGTTTTTTGCTGTTTCTTCTAATGTTTTTTTTAACCATTGGTATTGTTGTTTGGAATCTCTATAACCATCATTGGAATTTAACCCTATTACTCTTGTGTTACCATAATCTTTGTACCACCAATGTCCTGCATATTCTGGACTTCCATTTTTTGGAAGACTAAAATATTTAAAATAATATTTCGAATTATATTCATGGTTTCCTAAAACGGGATAAACAGGGACATTCGCAAAAAGTTTTTCAGCAGGGCTGAAAAAATGATCTTTCCATTGGTGAAATTTTGTCCCATTTTCAACTAAATCACCTGGAATTAATACCATGGCCAAATTATTAGGTAATTTGCCTCCGTATTCCTTCTTCAGGTAAGTTAAAATACCATCATTAACTATTTCATTAAATTTATTAGGAAAGTTATAATCATATTGCATATCACTCATTGCAATAATATTGAAAGACTCATTGTCACTTGCAAAAGGAGGTGTTTTAAATTGAAAAATATCAGAAATAGATTTTCCAGTTCTCACTCGATAATAATATTCTGTAAACCTTTTTAAACCTGTAAGTTTTACTTCATGAATTCTTACCTTGCTAAAGTTAACATCATAAGATTTTCCTTTGGATTTTTCTCCAAGTTTTTCAGTAAGTCCCCATTCAACAGTGCTGTCATCTCCAAAATTTGTTTGCCATTTTATAATAATTGAATTTGGAGTTGCGTCTTGTAAAAAAGGTTGAATTTCAATTTCAACTTGCTGATTTTGCCCAAAAGTTTGTATGCAAACAACGAGAGCTATAATAATACTTATTTGTGTTTTCATTTTGTTTTATGTTTAAACGAATTAAGACAACAATAATGTATGGTCTTAAATCATTAATGAATATTTATTTTAACCACCAAGTTAATTCTCTAATATTATCATTTCCTGCACCAAATTGTTTTTGAACGGCTTGAGAAACGTTGTCGGTATTATCTGTGTATTCCGAATTGGGATACATCCATCTTGTTGGAGGAGTAGCTGATGATTCATATGGTAAATTAGGAACTCCTGTTCTTAGATAATCAAAATACATTCTCCATCCTGTTTGCAGGAAAGATGTGAAATATTTTTGAGTAATAATAAACTCTAATTTATCCTTTTTTGATACAGCATTGTCAAAATCAACCATTGTTCCTGATAGGTATGTTGTAGCGACTCCTGCGTTTACATACTCTTCTAAACCTTTTGCATAATTATGATAAAAGGAAAAAGATGATCTAATACCATTTTCGTAATGAATTTTTGCGTCTTCAGTTATCCAACCTCTCACTGCAGCTTCGGCTAAAATAAATTCTATTTCCCAAAATCCTAATATATTATGTGGTTCTGTTGTAGGATCGGTGGAGTATCTTAAATTAACCTTCGATAATTTTCCTTCAGCTGCAAGATCATTAATTTCCCCATATGGTTTTAAAGCATCAGCTCCTGCATAAGCATCAAAATCATCAATTGTTTTTCCTGACTCTTTAGCGCTTTTTGTTTGAGAACAAAAAATGAATAGCCTTGGATCTTCTCTCTCTTTTAACAACTCAACAAAAGTTTGAGCCATGTACATACCTGAGCCATATCCGCTAGAATTAAATTCCGAATATCTAGATCCTTCGGCATCTAAAAATACTAATTGAGCATTATCTTCATTGGAAGTAATGATAGGTTCATTTGCAACTATGCTAGCAAATTCACTTTTAATATTAAGACTTTCATCCCCTTCCTTTTTAGATAAAGATATTAAAATTTTTAATCTATATGAATTGATTAATTTTCTCCATCTCAATATATTACCTTTAAAAATAATATCTCCTTCAACTATATTTGTATTAGTTTTTAATATATAATTAGCTTCAGATAATTCTAAAAGGATTCCTTCAAAAATATTTTTTTGTGTATCATAAACTGGAGTAAATAAATTTTCCGACTCACCTTTTAAAGCTTCTGCATATGGAACATCACCAAACACCATTGCTAAATCATAAAAATAATAGGCTCTAAAAAATTTGCCAATTGCAACATACTCAGGTGCTTCTACACGCTCTGCTTCTTCTATCATTTTGGTGAGTTCTCCCAAAATGTTGTAACCACTAAAACTAGCTCTATCCCATCTGTAATATTGACTGTTGTTTTCTCCCGATGATTCCACAAGTATTCTTGATGCGTATAGAGCAGAGGTTCCTGAAACTTGAAAAGCTTCTGCTTCAATATTGGTAAGTAATAATTGTGGATGTGTATTGCTAACGTTATTTGGGTTTTCATTTATTTCATCCAAATTGTAACAGGATGTTAATGACAAGAAAATCATTAAGATTTTTATATTTTTCATTTTTAGTGTTTTTATCTTTTTTAATTAAAATTTCATACTTACTCCAAGACCAACCCATCTCGTTGAAGGATCCTGAAGATTATCGTCATTACCAAAATCTGGATCAATAATATCTGCTTTTTTCCAAATCAATAGGTTGTATCCCGAAAGTGTAACACTTAAATTCTTAATTGCATATGGTTTTAGCATTTTTGTGAAATCGTAGTTAACAGAAACAGATCTTAATTTAAAAAAACTACGATCAAAAATGTTTGCAAATTTCTTGTCATCGGAATCCAAAATTGCAGCTTGATAAGGATACGTTTGACTCCAGCTTTGCCAATTCACAGCAGTTGTGTTTTTTTTATAAACTCTTGTATCGGAAATAATTTCACCAAAAGTGTCATAAGATACTTGACCACTTAAGATATTTACTCCCTTAGGTACATAAACTGGTACGCCAGCATCATATTCAGCATCTCTATATTCAGTAGAATTTGGGTGTTTTCCACCCCACCACATTTTTTCAACAGTTTTGGAGCGTATAAGTCCTCCCCAAACACCATCAATACCAATACCAACAGTAAAATTATTAAATTTGAAAGTGTTTTGTAAACCTAGAGTCCAGTTAGGATCTGAATGCCCTAAATTGCTTTCAAAATTATTCTTTATAGGCAATCCATTTTCATTAATAACTAATCCTCCGTCAACAGATTTCTGCCAAGTGGTGGCAAAGTAAGTATCAAGTCTATCATTCAGTCTATAATTTCCAAGATTTTCAGCATTGTCATAAATAGCAGTAATTTTTTTTACACTTGCACTCCAGTTTAGCATTACATTCCAATTAAATTTTTCTGTTTTATATGGAGATGCATTTAACACAATTTCATACCCTTGTCTTGTATATTCATTACCGTTTACCTTTCTGTTTTCAAAACCAGAAGCCACAGAAATAGGTAAATCAATAATTTGATTACTTGATAATTCATTATAATAAGTAAAGTCTAAACCTAATCTATTTGATAATAAACCAGTGCTGAATCCAATTTCGAAAGTGGATTTAGATTCTGGTTCAATATTTGGATTAATTAAATAATTTGGGTATTCTAATCTAATAGATCCATCAAAATTTCCGTTTTTGTCATAATAAGAAGATATTTGATAAGGTTCTAATGCACCTGACACCTTAGCCCAAGAAGCTTTTACTTTTAAATAAGTTATTACATTTGGCATAGTAATTAGATTAGAAACTAAAGTACTAATTGAAGTAGAAGGATAAAAATAAGATCTGTTTTCTTTAGGAAGAGTAGAGTTCCAATCATTTCTTCCTGTGAAGTTTAAAAATACAGTATCAAATAAATCAATTCCTACAGTAGCATAAATACTTTCTGTAGCTTCTTCTCGAACATAAGTACTTGCGTCAACATTTCCTTTAGTATTGTTGAGACTATAATTAAAAGGAACAATTAATCCATCAGTAGCATTGTATTCTTCATTATATTTATTATAATAAGTTGAGGCTCCAGCATTAACATCTATAGAGAAATTTTTATTAATATCTTTATTATAATGTGCCAATATATCATAGTCTACAGTAAGATCTTTTTTGTTCCATGTTTTATAATCTCCGTCTCTTGAATCTCCATAGTTTAAGTAAGTTTTAGGTGTTTCTCTATCCTCAAATCGATCTTTTAAAACACTTGACCCTCTTAGCTGAATATTAAAATTATCATTAAATTTATAATTCAATCTCATTTGTGCATTAATTAGGTTTGCATCATATTTTTGATTTAACTCATATGCTGCAAAATATGGATTGTTATACCATGCATAATTAAAATTTGCTTGCCTGTAACCTTCTTGCCCTGGAATATACATGTAATCTTTAAGATCTTGCCCATTAACATCATCTCCCATCCAAATTAAAATAGTGTACATATGATTATTTGGACCATATCCATGTCTTGGATAATTTGGAGAAAAAACCTTATTGTAAGCTAGTTTAGTATCAAGAATTAATTTATCGGAAAGATTTGTGCTCGACTTAAAAGTTATTCCACCTGTATTAATACTCGAGTTAGGAACTCTACCTTCTTGATGATTATAATTTGCAGTTAATCTAAGTGTTCCCATCTCATTTTTTTGTTGAATAGAAAAATCTGTAGAAGAAATATAGCCCGTACCTAAAAAGGTTTCTAAGTTGTTGTGATATTCCCATGGTGTAGCAACTCTTGAATATCTAGATTTATCATTATATTGAGTTCCTTCAACATCTCCCCACCAAGGAATAGTTTCTCCAGTTACATTATCTAAAATAGGACTGTTCCATTGTGCTACTAATACTCCATGCTCAAATTTTGGTCCCCAAATCATATCTCCATCAGAAATACCACCGTCTTTACCATCCCAAAATTCATATTTCCCATTAGATCCATTTCCATATTCTGTTTGAGTTTCAGGGAAAACAGTAAACCCAGCTGAAACCATTGTGCTGTGATTAAGAGTAATTTCTAGACCATTTACTTTTGCATTCTTAGTCGTGATTAAAATTGCCCCATCTTTCCCTCTAGAGCCATACAATGCGGCAGCAGTTTGGCCTTTTAATACATTAATGGAACCAATATCATTTGGTGATAAATCATAAAAATCAGTATCTACAATAACATCATCTATTACAATAATTGGACTTCCTCCTCTTAATTGAATATTAGCACTTTGGAATAAACCCGTTGGATTACTAATTGTTAACCCTGCTACTTGTCCCGAAAATAAGTTTGCTGTGTTAGGAACAACTATATTTTCAATTATTGAGACATCCATTTTTTGAGTTGAATATCCAATTTTCTTTTCTTGCCTTTTAATACCTAAAGCAGTAACGACTACAACTTCATCTAGAGATTCTAAAGAAGCATTCAAGTTGATTATTCCCAGATTCAACTCCTTGTCAAAAGGTACTTCTATCACAATAGATTTTTCATCATAACCTATAAAAGTTATGAGTAGTTCATAATTTCCAGATTCTACATTAGTAATTTCAAAAATTCCATCAAAATCAGTGGTTGTACCTTTTTGAGTGTTTTTAATTAAAATTGTTGCGCCCGGTAGCGGAATTTCAGCATCTTGAACAACACCCGTTATTGAGGATGTTGAATTCTGTGCTAGAAGATTTGAAACCGTTAAAAATAGGATCAAAAAGGCACAGTTAGTGTTCTTTTTCATTGTTTAAATGATTAATTGTGGTTAATATTATTTACACAAAAATCATTAATTATTTACCTGTCTGGAATAATATTGTATTATGATATGTTTACTAAAACTTACAAAAAAAGTTACTTTAAAGTATTTTAAACATTATCAATTTCAAAGAATATAAGATCTTAGAGAGTATAAAATGATGAAGTTGTATTTGATTAGATTGGTGTCTTTATCTAAAAATGAACTAAGTATGTTTTAAAAATAGAAATTAAGGGTTTGGTAAATATTTAGCGCAAGACACCTTAAAGTTATTATAGTATTATTTCATTCAAAAAACAGGTTTGTAATTAATTAACTCACCTTACGTAATAAAAAGTTCAAAATTCTTATTATGCCGTAGTTTAGGTCTCAATAGGTTCGGAGTGTTATTTTAAAATTTAAATAATACCTTTGAGATATGAAATACAAGAAATGGAATTTCGCCAAAAAGTTAAGATGTTTTTCTCAATTCAAACTATTTTTTCACGTTTGAGTAAACAACTCGAAATTAATCGAATTAACTTAAAAAAGTATGAGTTTGCCCTTACCTAATTTAAAGTTCTTTACATATTGATTGTTTAAAAAAAAAAATTTGGATTATTAAACGAACTACCGTTGTCTGCAATCAAAATAAATGACGAACGAACAAACGGCAATACGAACTACCTACTTTAGTATACTTGGAAATACTGCTTTAGCCATCATAAAAGGACTTGCAGGTTTTTTTGGTAATTCTTATGCTCTAATTGCAGATGCAATTGAATCTACAACAGATGTTTTTGCTTCACTTTTAGTTTTGTTAGGATTTAAGTATGCAAAACGACCAGCAGACACTAATCATCCATACGGACACGGAAAAATTGAGCCACTAATTACATTTGGAGTTGTCGCTTTTCTTGTCGTATCTGCTACAATTATTGCTTATGAAAGTATTCAACATATTCAGACACCCCATAAAACTCCGAAACCTTGGACTTTGATTGTATTAGGCATCATAATTATCTGGAAAGAAATCTCATTTCAAATTGTGATTAAGAAAAGTAAACAAACAAATAGTTTTTCATTAAAAGCAGATGCCTGGCATCACAGGAGTGATGCGATAACTTCAGTAATGGCTTTTATTGGAATTTCAATAGCAATTCTATTTGGAAAAGGATACGAAACAGCAGATGATTGGGCAGCTTTATTTGCTTCTACTTTTATCTTATATAACAGCTATTTGATTTTAAGACCCGCTTTAGGCGAGATAATGGATGAACAACTTTATGACGACCTGATAATTGAAATTAGAGAAAAATCTATTGAAGTACAAGGTGTTTTAGGTACCGAAAAGTATTTTATCCGAAAAGCAGGAATGTATTATCACGTAGATTTACACGCAATAGTTGATGGGGGAATTTCAGTGAAAAAAGGACACAAAATCGCTCATAAATTAAAAGACTATTTGAGTATTAAAATTCCAAATTTAGGGCAAATACTAATCCATATTGAACCCAATGAATAAAAAAAGTCAGTTTTTTCAAGGAAATTTGATGGATAAAAACAACTACAGAAGTTGTGTTTTCTTATGGAAACAACTGCTGATAAATATGATCTAGCTATCGTAAATATGGAATTATTTAATGAACAATTCTAGTCTTTAATTATAAAAAAAAATCATATATCTATGTTTTAGTTACAAGCACAAATAATGTATAAAAGCAGTATTAAAAGTGATGAAATCATATAAAAAATAAATATTAGTTTTTATTCTTCACAAACTAAATACAGAAAAAAATAATATTATCTTTGATAACTTATATTCAAATACATACCAAATGGTGTAAATCCAAAAATTTATCCATAAGCAAGCATTGATAAAGAAATTATCCCTTACTATAAATTGTATTTAGAATGTCAAAAAAAAGTATTGCACATCATAACTACTAAATTCAGATAATTTATTAACAATATTAAAAAAGAATATAAATAATCAAAATGAAAAAAATAACATTCTTACTTATTGCTTTAACGCTTATAAATTGTAAAAAAGAGATTAAAAAAACGAATGGAAAACTGAATGTAGTTACTACAACCTCTATGATTACCGATTTGGTGAATAATATTGGAGGTGATGTTATAAATATCCAAGGATTAATGGGTAGTGGTGTTGATCCTCATCTATACAAAGCAAGTGAAGGTGATGTATCTAAACTTGTTAATGCCGACATTATTTTTTACAATGGAGTTCATTTGGAAGGAAAACTAGTTGATATTTTTGAAAAAATGGGACATCAAAATAATAAAACAATTGCAATTTCCGAAGCGCTTGATAAAAACACATTGATTAGTTCTGCCTTATTTCAAGGAAATTACGATCCGCATATTTGGTTTGATATAACAATTTGGGAAAAAGCAACATCTTTTATTGTTTTAAAACTGTCAGAAGCAGTTCCTGAACACAAAACAGTTTTCGAAACAAATGGTGAAAAATATCTTAAATCGTTAAAAGCTTTAAAAGCTAAAATTACAGCTACAATCCAAACGCTTCCCAAAGAAAAAAGAATTTTGGTAACAGCGCATGACGCATTTAGTTATTTCGGAAGAGCTTTTGGATTTGAAGTTGTCGGGCTTCAAGGGTTGTCAACAGCAACAGAAGCAGGAGTTAAGGATGTTCAAAAACTAGCTGAGTTTATTATCCAAAAAAATGTCAAAGCTATTTTTGTCGAAAGTTCAGTTCCAATACGAACTATTGAAGCTCTAAAAGCATCCGTAAATTCTAAAGGTCATGATGTGCAAATTGGAGGTACTTTGTATTCCGATGCTTTAGGAAATGCGGGAACAATTGAAAGTACATATATAGGGATGTTTGAATATAATGTAAGAACAATTGTGGGAGCCTTGAAGTAAATGTTAAGTCGTAAATTTTAAACATAAAAAACAATATCAAGAACAACTGATTCCAAATACAAAATCGTCTGATATAAAAACTAAATGAGCAAAAAAATAGCAGTAAAAGTTGATGATTTAACAGTCGCATACAATTACAAACCTGTACTTTGGGATATTGATTTAGAAATTCCAGAAGGTGTTTTAATGGCAATTGTAGGTCCAAATGGCGCAGGTAAATCTACTTTAATAAAAGCAATATTAGGAATTTTAGAGCCTCTAGCAGGAAGTATTAGTATCTATGGAAAACCATACCACAAACAACGATCATTGGTTGCTTATGTCCCACAAAAAGGAAGTGTAGATTGGGATTTCCCTACTACAGCTTTGGATGTTGTTATGATGGGAACTTATGGAAGCCTTGGTTGGATAAAAAGACCCCGTCAAAAAGAAAAAAAACTAGCACTAGAAGCATTAGAAAAAGTTGGTATGCTTCCTTTTAAGAATCGACAAATCAGTCAGCTTTCTGGAGGACAACAACAACGAATTTTTCTTGCCAGGGCATTGGTTCAAAACGCATCTATCTATTTTATGGACGAACCTTTTCAAGGAGTAGATGCGACTACTGAAATTGCAATCATAAACATTTTAAAGGAATTAAGAAAAACAGGTAAAACTGTTATTGTAGTACATCATGATTTACAAACAGTACCTGAATATTTTGATTGGGTTACCTTTTTGAATGTCAAAAAAATAGCAACAGGATCGGTAAAAGATATTTTTAATGATGAAAATCTTACTAAAACCTATGGTATTAATTACAAAGTAAGCATTCAAAAATAGCATATAACTATAAAACATCATGGAATTAAAAGAATATTTTTCACTTGTTTTCTCTGATTATACGCTAAGAACCATTACGCTTGGAACAGCAATATTAGGTGCTCTTTGTGGCATGTTAGGCAGCTTTGCAGTATTGCGAAAACAAAGTTTATTAGGCGACGCTATTTCTCATGCAGCCTTACCTGGAATTGCGATTGCATTTATAATCACTGGAACTAAAGATAGTAATGTGCTTCTTATTGGTGCATTGATAAGTGGTTTGATTGGTGCATTTTGGATTCGTGGTATTACTTCTAAAACACATTTAAAATCAGATACTGCATTAGGCTTGGTACTATCATTGTTTTTTGGATTTGGAATGCTATTATTAACTTTTATTCAAAAACAACCCAATGCAAATCAAGCGGGATTAGATAAATATTTATTTGGTCAAGCAGCAACATTAATAGAACGTGACGTTTGGTTAATGGCAAGTATTACCGGGATATGCTTAATTGTATTGCTGCTTTTTTGGAAGGAATTTAAAATATTACTTTTTGATGCAGAATACACCAAAACTCTAGGTTTTAATACTAATTTTATAGATATTTTAATCACCGTATTTATCGTTTTAGCAATTGTTATGGGACTTCAAACTGTTGGGGTTGTTTTAATGAGTGCGATGCTTCTTGCTCCTGCAGCAGCAGCAAGACAGTGGACTAATAGCTTAGGGGTTATGGTTTTTTTAGCCGCTATTTTCGGTGCTTTTTCTGGAGTACTTGGAACCGCTATTAGCGCAAGTGAAAACAACCTTTCTACCGGTCCAGTTATTGTTTTAGTAGCATCTGTTTTTGTTGTTTTTTCTTTTGTATTCTCTCCAAAAAGAGGATTACTTTTTAAACAAATACGTATCATTAAAAACAGACGAGATTTAGTTTTACACAAAACATTGGCTTTTATGCACACTATTGCTAAAACACACGGAGATATTTCTCATCCACATACCATTAAAATTTTAAATAACTTTCATGGATTCACAAAAAAAACACTTCAAAAATTAGCTGATAAAAACTATATTAAAATTGAAAATAATATGTGGTCTTTAACAGAAGAAGGCTTTGAGAAAGCTTCAAATCTATACAACCAACAAACTTAGAATATGAGTAATGCACAAATAGAAATACAATTAATTGCTTGTGTCGTTGCCATTGCATGTGCAATACCTGGAACATTTTTGGTGCTTAGAAAAATGGCCATGATTAGTGATGCCATAAGTCACTCTATATTACCTGGTATTGTTATTGGTTTTTTTATTACACAAGATTTAAACTCTCCCCTTTTAATTTTATTGGCTGCAGTAACAGGAATTATCACTGTATTTGCAGTAGAAAAAATTCAAAAAATAGGATTGGTCAAAGAAGATACAGCCATAGGATTAGTTTTTCCTGCACTTTTTAGTATTGGAGTTATATTAATTGCCAAAAACGCAAATGATGTTCATTTGGATATTGATGCTGTGCTATTAGGAGAATTAGCCTTTGCACCTTTTGATAGGTTAATTATTAATGGAATAGACATCGGTCCAAAATCACTATGGGTAATAGGAAGTATTTTACTTGTAACACTTAGCTTGCTTATCGCATTTTTCAAAGAATTAAAAGTAAGTACATTTGATCCTGGATTGTCTGCAGCACTTGGTTTTTCTCCTACAATTATACATTATGGCTTAATGAGTATTTCATCAATCACAACTGTTGGTGCCTTTGATGCTGTTGGTGCAATTTTGGTTGTTGCATTAATGATTGCTCCTGCAGCAACAGCTTATCTTTTAACAACCGATTTAAAAAAAATGTTACTATTGGCAATTTCATTTGGAATTTTTAGTGCGATTTCAGGTTATTGGTTGGCTCATTTTTTAGATGCCTCAATTGCGGGATCTATCACAAGTACTTTAGGTCTCCTATTTTTATTAGTCTACTTATTTGCACCCAGTAAAGGTTTAATATCTGTATTGTATAGAGAAAAAAGACAGCGTATAGAAGTTTCATTACTCACCTTTTTACTTCATTTAAACAATCATACTGACAAAAAAGAACGTCATGTAAATCACTTAAACGAACATATAAATTGGCAAAAAGTACGTTCAAAAACAGTACTAGAATTGGCTTTAAAAAACAATATGATACATATAGACAACAATATTGTTTCACTAACCTCTAAAGGAAGCGATTTTACTTCAAAAGCAATCAATTATATCATTACAAACGAAGATTCTCAAATTGAAGATATGAAAGACGATTTCTTTTTGTTTAGAGGATAGTTCTCTCATCTGAACACCTATCAAATGACAATCCTAAATTAAGTGCTTTAAAAGAGAATACTTAAAAACACACCTTCTTAAAGGTATTATCTAGTTTAGCCCCCAATAAGTTCGGAGTGGTTGATAATAAATTTAAGACCGTTGCATAATGCTCTTTTCAGTTTTAGATTTCAATTTTGACTTTTTAAATCTAAAATTTATATTTTTTTTTCTTATTTTCATTGTTTATGTTAGTTATGGATCTATTTTTTGGTTCATTTTCCTTTAGTT
>NZ_JBAHZZ010000162.1:0-5527 GCF_037132785.1 Flavicella sp.
ACCTTCAGACCATTTTATTTTGGCTAAATAAGCTTTACAAGCTTCATCATTTGGTAGTTCTTTTATAAAACTCAGTATATTTTGACCTTGAAAAACATCCATATCTGTTATATTTAATGACACTAAGATACAGAAACTAAACGACTAACTCAGTTCATTTATATATTTACATTTTAAATTATTTTAGTATGAAAAAATTTCTTTTTGGATTTATTGGTGTGCTAGTTGCTGTTATTGCTCTTTATTTTACCTTAATTTATTATTTGACATATAGTGAAGGTTATCGTTCTGGTCAGCTAGTAAAAGTTAGCTATAAGGGTTTGGTGTTCAAAACTTGGGAAGGTCAGTTAAGTCAAGGTGTTTCAGAAAGTCAAGTATTTAATTTTTCTATTGAAGATGATGAAGAAAGAGTAATTAAATTATTACAAGATTATTAAGGTAGTAATGTTCGTTTAAAATTTAAAGAGAGTTACAGTACATTTGCTTGGTGGGGAGACACTAAGTATTTTGTTTTAGATGTAGAAAAAGTCGATCAGATACGGGAGGTTAATAAAAACTTGCACGATTAAACTCAAAAACCTCCGTTAAAAGTTGGAGGTTTTTTATTAAATATTTATTTTAAAATATTGATTGCATTTTCTATTCGTTTTATTGACGTTTCTTTCCCTATCATTGATGCAATATCAAATAAATTAGGTCCTTTTAATGCACCAACTAAACTCAAACGTAGTGGCTGCATTACCTTACCATATCCGATTTCTTTTGTTGTAATCCATTCTTTTAAGATGATTTCAATATTTTCCGAAGAGAAGTCCTCTATTGGTTTTAGTACATTAATTACTTCTTGCATTAAAGACCCTGTTTCTTGTTTCCATTGTTTTTTTGAAGCTTTTGTATCATGTTTTGTTGGGCTTATAAAAAAGAAATCACTTAAACTCCATAGATCTTTTATAAACACAGCACGTTCTTTTACCAAACCAACGACAGTTTGTATATAAGTAGGGTTTGATTTTATTCCTTTTTCTTCTAATATTTTTACAAACAATTTTGCAACTTCTTTATTGTCCTTTGCTTGTAAATATTGTTGGTTAAACCAGTTTGTTTTTTCTGGACTAAATTTAGCTCCTGATTTGTTTACACGTTCTAATGAAAATTCATCAGTTAATTCTTTCAAAGTAAATATCTCTTGTTCCGTGCCAGGATTCCATCCTAATAAAGCAAGCATATTAATAAAGGCCTCAGGTAAATAACCTTCTTCTCTATATCCGGTAGAGGTTTTTCCGTCTTTTTTGTTTGTGTATTCTAATGGGAATACCGGGAAGCCTAATTTATCTCCATCACGCTTGCTTAATTTACCTTTTCCAACTGGTTTTAAAATCAAAGGAAGGTGTGCAAATTTTGGAATATTCCAATCTAAAGCATTATAAAGTGAGAGATGTAATGGAAGGGAAGGTAACCATTCTTCACCACGAATCACATGTGATATTTTCATTAAATGATCATCTACAATATTTGCCAAATGATAGGTAGGCATTCCATCGCTTTTAAATAACACTTTGTCGTCTAACAAAAAAAGCTTGAAAGAAACCTCATTCCTAATTAGGTCTTTTGCTGTTAAAATTTCGTTTTCAAAACATTTGTCATACATTTTAAATCGAATAACATATTTATCTCCAGCAGTTATTTTTTTTGCAACCTCTTCTTCTGACAGTGAAATTGAATTGTTTAAATTCTGTCTTGTTGTATGGTTGTAAATAAAAGGAGTTTTGTTTTTTTCTGCTTTATTTCTTTCAACATCTAGTTCTTCAGCTGTATCAAAAGCATAATATGCATGTCCTTTTTTTATAAGTTCATCAGCATATTTCTTATAGATATCTTTGCGCTCTGATTGTCGATAGGGACCAAATTTTTCGTTTTTTCCTGGAGCTTCATCAAATTGTATTCCACACCACTCCATTGCATTTACTATATATTGTTCTGCATTGGCAACATATCGGGTTTGATCTGTATCTTCAATTCTTAATATAAATGTTCCATTGTGTTTTTTTGCAAATAAATAATTGTACAAAGCGGTTCTTACGCCTCCTATATGTAAAGGTCCTGTTGGGCTTGGGGCAAATCGTACTCTAACGTTGTTCATTGTTCTTGTTTTTAAATTGTAAAAGTACAAAGATTCATTTTTATACTCGTTGTGTATTTGATTCTTTATTGTGTTTTTTGTCTTTTAAAACATGAACTAAAAACTTTAGTTTATCTTTGCGAAAATTTTTATAATGATTGAATTTAATTACGAATTGGATTTTAAGATTGATGATGAAAAATCTTTTCGAAATTGGATTAGTTCTGTTGTGGAGGATCATGACTGTACCCTTGGCGAACTAAATTTTATTTTTTGTGATGATGCCTATTTATTGAAGTTGAATGTTGAGTTTTTGGAACATGATACATTAACTGATATCATTAGTTTTGATTATACTATTGGTAAGTTAATTGGTGGAGATGTTTTTATTTCTGTTGAACGTGTCCGTGATAATGCAGCTAATTTAGATCATTCTTTTTTGGATGAATTGAAGCGTGTTATGATTCATGGCGTATTACATTATATAGGATTTAATGATAAAAACTATAAGGATAAAGTCGAAATGAGATTTCAAGAGAATGCTTCATTTTTGCTGTTTAAATAACCTAATTAATAGTTGTTCCACGTGGAACTTTTTAGAATATGAGTTTATTTACTGATGTATATGACGTTATAGTTGTTGGTGGTGGTCATGCTGGTTCTGAGGCCTCAGCCGCTGCTGCAAATATGGGATCAAAGACTTTGCTGGTAACTATGAGTTTGCAAAACATTGCTCAAATGAGCTGTAATCCTGCAATGGGTGGAATTGCTAAAGGACAAATTGTTCGTGAAATTGATGCGCTCGGCGGGTACTCTGGCATTGTAACCGATGAGACTGCTATTCAATTTAAAATGTTGAACAAGTCTAAAGGTCCTGCTATGTGGAGTCCACGAGCTCAAAGTGACCGTATGAGGTTTGCTGAGAAGTGGAGAAATATGTTAGAAAAAACTGATAATTTAGATTGTTATCAGGATATGATTAAAGGATTGGTCGTTGAAGATAATAAGATAGTTGGTGTAAAAACAGGACTTGGATTTGTTATAAAATCTAAGACGGTTATTATTACAGCAGGCACTTTTTTAAATGGATTAATTCATATTGGTGAAAAGACTTTCGGTGGTGGTAGAGCTGGTGAAAGTGCTTCTATTGGCATTACTGAAGATTTAGTTAAATTAGGTTTTGAATCTGGCAGAATGAAAACTGGAACCCCGCCTAGAGTTGATGCTCGTTCTTTAGATTTTTCTAAAATGATTGAACAGCCGGGTGATGATAAACCTGAAAAATTCTCTTATTCTAAATCTACAAGTACTTTAAAAAAGCAACGTTCTTGCTACCTTACATATACTTCGCCGGAGGTGCATGATTTGTTGCGTGAGGGCTTTGATAGGTCTCCGATGTTTAATGGAAGAATTAAAAGCACAGGACCAAGGTATTGCCCCTCAATAGAAGATAAAATCGATCGTTTTTTCTCAAAAGATAAGCACCAAATATTTGTTGAGCCTGAAGGGTGGGATACAAATGAAATTTATGTTAATGGATTTTCAACCTCCTTACCTGAAGAAGTTCAAGACAAAGCCTTGCGTAAGGTTGCGGGTTTCGAAAACGTGAAGTTTCTTAGGTTTGGTTATGCTATTGAATACGACTTTTTCCCACCAACACAATTAAAGCATACATTGGAAACTAAATTAGTTGAAAACTTGTTTTTTGCTGGTCAAATAAACGGAACTACAGGCTATGAAGAAGCGGCTGCTCAAGGTCTGATGGCTGGGTTAAATGCAGCTTTAAAAGTTCAACAAAAAGCACCTTTTATATTAAAAAGACACGAAGCTTATATTGGCGTTTTGATTGATGACCTTATTACAAAAGGCACCGAGGAACCTTATAGGATGTTTACATCTCGTGCAGAATACAGAACTCTATTGCGACAGGATAATGCGGATTTAAGGTTGACACCAAAAGCTTTTCGATTGGGGATGGTTTCAAAAGAACGTTTGGATAGGGTAGAGGAGAAACAAAAAAAGACAGATTTGTTTGTCGCTTTTTTACGAAACACTAGTGTGAGTCATCTTGATGTAAATCCTGTTTTAGAACACAAAAAATCTGCACCAATTAATCAGTCTATGAAGATGTTTAAATTGGCTGCTCGACCCCAATTGAGTTTTGTTGACGTACGTAAGTTTCCAAAAGTTCAACACTTTATAGATAACAATGCTATTGATGATGAAATTATTGAACAAACTGAAATACATGTTAAGTATGCTGGTTATATAGATAAAGAAAAACGCAATGCTGATAAGTTAACTCGATTGGAAAACGTGTCTATTCCAGAATCTTTTGATTATGATAAAGTAAAATCTTTATCTATTGAAGCGCGTCAGAAGTTAATGAAAATAAAACCTGTAACTATATCTCAGGCAAGTAGAATTAGTGGAGTTTCTCCTAGTGATATTTCTGTATTATTGGTGTATATGGGAAGATAAATTATATTTGTTCCACGTGGAACGCTAAAGTAAAATCCGCTTTTGTGACCGTAGAATAAGAGTTGTGATTGTGAAAAACGGAATATATGAAATATAAATGTGTTATTTTCGACTGTGATGGTGTTTTGGTAGATACAGAAGACATATCTATTGGGACTTTTGTTGATATGGGAAACAAGCTCGGAGCCTCTATAGACTTCGAATACGCCATGGTGCATTTTTTAGGAAAGTCCTTAGAATACTGTTTCGATTATATTCAGGAAAGATGTTCAGAACCTTTTCCGTTAGACTTTGAAAAACAATACAGAGAGAAAAGCTTTGAGAAATTTAAAAACGTATTACAAGCGATAGAAGGAGTAAAAGAATTGATTTCTAAATTAGACGTTCCTTTTTGTGTAGCATCAAATGGACCTTTAAATAAAATGCAACTTAACTTAAAGATAGTAGGTCTTGATGCCGTGTTTGCCGATAGAATGTTTAGTGCATATGATATAAATAAGTTCAAACCAGATCCTGCATTGTTTATTCACGCTGCAAAAAAACTAGGGTTTAAACCGGAAGATTGTGTAGTGATTGAGGATTCTGACGTTGGTGTAAAAGCAGCTGTTTCGGGAGGCTTTGACGTGTTTGGTTTTGCTAATTTTAGAAATGAGACACTCCTGAAAAAAGAAGGGGCTAAATTGTTTTATAAAATGAATGAATTATCTGATTTGTTAGAAAAACAATAAACAGCAGTGTTTTTTAAAAAACATTAGTGTCCGCTAAACATTTTTAAAAGTGGGATTTCTTGGCTTCAAGGTTGTAACGCAACAAAACGTTTTAGTTTTATGATGTTACTAAGTTACAATTTTAAGTTCAATATCCATCATTTCTTTTGGTGTTTTATATCCAAGTATCTTTCTAGGTCTATTGTTTAGTTTTTCTTGA
>NZ_JBAHZZ010000088.1:0-10398 GCF_037132785.1 Flavicella sp.
TTTGACTAAAAAATGTAGCTTTTATCTTTCTTGTGCGTAAATCACAAATGCTATCTGCAAAAGTAGGTGTTATTTGTAGTTTCATGGCTTGAATATACATCTTAATAAGCTAACAAACAATGATATAAAACCTAAGTTTGGGTCTTTGTTTTTGTCATGTACCTTGCAACGGTCTTGATTGGTAATAAAAGCCCCTTTATATAAGCCTCTTTTTCTACTAAACCCTCTTTTGCTTTCTTCTTTTCTGTGGTTATTCCATTCAATTTCAGCGATAGCTAATGAGAATTTTTCAATTGTAATTATACCTTCTAATGGAGAGTCTACCCAATATTCTTGTTTGGTCTTAAATGCAATTTGCAAATAAATTTGATCATCCCATTTAATTGATTTTAAAAAGGTGAAATCAAAATACTCTGGAGATGTAATAAAACCAAATTTCGGAGAAAAATTAAGAAGAGATGATGGCGCTATTTTGATTTTGACATTGTCTAGATTGTTTTTTGTTAGCTTTATATAATTTAGAAAAACTTTCTTTTTTTTATTTTAAATATATGGAGGACATAGAATTGAAACTTGGGCATTGCCTAAAAACAAATAATTCCCGTTTTGAACAATCTGTTTACGAAATATGGCATTAAAAGCAGTAGGATTAGTAGGATAGTTATTTATCAAATTGTCATTAACCTTTTTTATGATGTTTACAGCATAATTAGCGGGTATTATTTCTATTTCTGAGAGTTCAATAATTGATTTTTTTAAGTTGATATTTACATCAGCTATGTCTTTAGTAAATAGAGTGTCCTTACTTTGGTAACCTATAATTGAAAAACGAATTGTATCTGTAGGATTTATGTTATGGATTCTGAACTCTCCTTTACTATTAGTTATTGTTCCTTTATTTGAATTTAAGACGTATATATTAACTCCATCTAACTTAATACTATCAGATACTACTGTGCCATTAATTTCAAATTGAGCATATAATACTGGATGAATAAATAAAAACAGAACTATAAAATAGATTGATTTCATACTTAAAAATTTAAAAAATAAGGTCATGAAAAACATGACCTTACAGGTTGATTTAAAACCTTGCAGGAGTATATAAAACCACAAGAATCTCAGATTTATAACAAGTTGAAATTTACTGTTTTATTCTAGTTCTTTAACTTTGAAAGTTTCATTAAATTACAAACTATTTTACCAAAAATTGGTATTGACTTTACAAGTAGCTAATCCTTATCTATTTCCTTAAAGGCTACATTTTATAATCCTATTTTTTTAGGAGGAAATTTTTTAAAGGTGCTACCGTGATCTTTTAATTTAGCACCTAAGGTTGCCAACCATGCAGAACGTCTATGACCAACCGGCATTTCTTCCTTTGGATCTATATATAGATTAAACAACCAAGGAGCCAAACCAACATTTTGTACTGTAGCATAATCTATCCATAGCATATTTGATTGAGGAATAATCACTTTTATATGTTCTTTGTATTCACGCATTCTTACTGCCATCAATTCTTTTCCCCACCAAAAGTAAACCGCTTCTCTATTAGATTTTCCTTCATCTAAAAACAAAAAACTTGATTGATCAATAAAATCGTAATATTTGTCATTTGGTAAGTTATCCGGAGAAACACCAGCTATTCGTAAGCTTGTTCCAAACAAATCCATCAAATCAAATACATCATCACTTTGACGACCTGGAGAAATCATTCCTTTCCAATAAGCAATCCCTGGAATTCTTACGCCCCCTTCAAATGTGGTTCCTTTAGCTCCTCTAAAAGGAGTGTAGCCTCCATCAGGCCAAGCATCCATTTGTGGTCCATTATCTGAAGTAATAAATACAAAAGTGTTTTCTAAAATTCCGGCATCATCTAATGCTTTTACAATAGCTCCAATATGCATATCCACTTCTACAACTGCATTTTTGTATTGGTATTTGGCCTTACTCAATCCCCTATAATCTGGATTGTCTTGATTATCGGCATGCACCTTTAAGAATGCATGCTCTAAAAAGAAGGGTTTGTTTGATTTTGCTAATTCTGCAATTTTTGCAACGGTAAAATCGGCAAGTACTTGATCTGCCCGTCCCATATCATCTAATGATTTTATTTCACTTACTTCTTCTGTTTTCCCTCCTTTATACCCATGAATTAGATGCGTATTGGTTTTGATTTTGTTAAAGGTATTCATATAATCGGAATTCATAGTTAAATCTGGATAACGATGTAAATCAACACTTTGAGAAATTTCTTTTGGTGCAGAATAATATCCATAAAACTCATCAAAACCAATATCATGAGGTCTCATTCCTTCTAACTCACCTACATGCCATTTTCCAGTTAATAAAGTAGTGTAGCCTGCAGCACTTAAAAGTGAGGGTAAACTGATTTCATCCTTCCACGGATTTGCAGTTATTTTATCACCCGACAAAATTGGTCGTGTCAAACCAGATCGAATTGGTAAACGCCCTGTTAAAATGGCAGCTCTAGTAGGGGTACATGTTTGTTGTGAATAAGCAGAGGTTAATTTTAATCCTTCTGCTGCAAACTTATCCATATTAGGAGTTGCTGCACCTATCGCTGCACCGCCACCATAACACCCAGGATCTCCATAGCCCAAATCATCTACAATAATCCAGACAATGTTTGGCTTTTTACCCATTTTTTTTTCAAGATTTTTTAATTTTTCTGCAACTGCTTTATCCTGATCTGGATGTGGAATACTTGCTTCAAAATTTTCTTTTGTTTTCACTGAACGATCAAATTCTTGGGCATTCATTGCTGAAATACCTACAAACATAAGCGCTATGATAATTTTATTTTTCATCATTAATTATTTAAAGGGGTTTTTATTTAATAATTTAATTCCAATAAAAATTTGCTGATTATAATTGAAATAACCAATTCCATAAAGGAATACTACTGTAGGGTTACTGTAATAAGTACTACTGAGCATACTACAAACCCTATTAGCAGTACAATTTAATTATATACTGCTCACCTTTTCCGCAGTCTATAATCATGACAAAAACAAGTAGTTAATAAATCCTATTCCAATCTTTTTTCATACTTACTTCTAGCCAATTTTTATCTTTTTGACACCTTTCTAATGCAAGTGTTTCTTTGTCAATACCAATTTTATTATTGTATTCATATTCGCGTATAGAATCTGTATGAGTAATTAAAATATTTAAGAATGGATTGGAACTTGTAGCGGCGTATTTCATCATATAATAATCACCATCAGAATTACCTGCTATAAATATAGGTTTTTTACCTATATAATTATAAATCCCAACAGGTTTCCCAATATGATCATTTATCAATTCTATCTTTGGATTTCTTTCAATCACATTCAAACTGTCATTCCACGTAATATCAAAGCTAGACCCAACAGTTCTATATTCAGGTATTCCATACTGCTCCACCACAAAAGTTCTCATAAAATCTCTACTTCCACCAGAAACGATAAAAACGGTAAAATTATTGTCCTTAAGAAACTGAATTAATTCAGTCATAGGTTTAAATTTAAGATCCTTAAATAATTTGTTTTTTTGAGGGTGCTTTGCTGTATTATACCATTTTAAAACTGATGATCGATAACTATTTTCGTCCATTCCTGTTTGTGTTTTTATAGCCAATTCCACAATCTTTTTTTTAGAAAGGTGTTTATAGTCAACTGTTAAGTTTTTTGTTTTGGCATTTTCTAAAATAAAATATATCTGGGGAGGCAACGGGCGTTCAGTCCAAAGAGTACCATCATTATCAAACGCTGCAATTCTATCTGGTATTGGAACAAATTTAGGATGACTCTTATCGGTAACCTCTGCAACAAAATTCAATATCTGTGTTTTCTGTTTGTCCATCATTCCAAGATGAAAGAGGGTCGCTTAAAATCTTTCTTTTTTCTGTCGTAGTATCACAAGAAAGGGTCAAAATACCTATTATAAGGATTGAAAATAGTATTGTTTTTTTCAAGATAAAATATTAAAAATTTTCATTTAAACGAATAAAAAAACCTGTTGTACCATAATTTCCCCAGCCATAATCTAATCCAATATTGGTTCTCGATTTCTGATTAAGATTAAAGCGTAAACCAAGTCCATAACCAGGCTCAACATAATTAAATAATTTAATTCCACCATGATCATTATCTGCTGTAGTTCCATTTAAAAAAGCCACTGCCCCAAAAAAATCTGGATTCTTTTTAGTAGCAAAAATATGCCTTCTATATTCTACTCCAGCAAATAATAAATTTTCACCTCTAAATCTACCTTGTGCATAAGGTTCACTCGTTTTAGCATATTGATCCCAACCCGTTGCTGGCAAATTCATATAGGGTAAATTACCAGAAGTTGTTAGGTTTCCAGTAAACCAAACCGCTAAGATATTTTTATGATTTTTTTCTTTACTCAAATCAAAATAATCACGGTATTCTAACCAAAGTGATGTAGAGTTTTGATCACTGCCTATAAATGTTGGATTCACTTTAAACGAAACAAATGCATAACGTCCTTCCCATGGATTGTTGATATTATCTCGTGTATCATAAATCCCATTAAATGAAACACCTACCAAGGTACTTTTAGTTTGAGAGAAACCTCGGTCTTTATTATACGCATAAAATGGTGTTATTGTTTCCGAGTCTAGGTCTAGCAATTGATCCTCCATATCACTAAACGCATCTATATGCACCCCTAAACCAGCATAAAACCCCTTATTACCTATTTTTTTTAAAACAGTTTCATAAAAACGAAAGAATTTAAAATTCAGCATATCTGCTTCTGAATTACCCTCAATAGTGCCATCATCAAAATTAAAATCGTTGTCCGCTAATTTGGCAGACTGAGGTCCAGTACCTAAGCCCCAAGTAGGTTGAGATGAATTTAAATACCGCATATCTCCCATCAAAATATAGTCGTTATTTTCAGTAAAAATCGTAGTCTTTAGGGTTATGATGGTTTGACTCATCGTAGTAAATGCCAAGCCAAAAAGAGCGGAAGATAATTTGGTCGATTTAGGATCACCTAGATACGAACTAGTAGCGGCTCCAACTCCATAAATAAACCCAAAAGCAGGGTTTGCGCCAATAACAGGAACAGGAGAAAAATAAATATCTCCTTTTTCTGGTGGTTTGGATTTTTTTGCTGCTTTGTCCTCTTTTTTTTGTTGCTTTTTAGAAATCGTTGTAGTTTCTTTATCTGAAGATTGTGCCAATGTATTGCTACTATTGAAACAAAAAATAAAAATTGCTATAAGAATATATAAATTTCGCATAATTTATTAGAGTAAAGTTATATTAACTGAATTAATTTTTCCATTGAATTTAAAAGGAGCTTTTTCAAAATACTCAAACGAAACGGGTGATCCTAAATCGATACCAACATCAAAAGTTTCACTAGCTGAAAATGCTAATGGAACGGTACCTTTAGTTTGTACAGAAGCTACTATTTTCCCATCAACCCATAGTGTTATTTTTGCTGGAGCACCAGGTTTGTTATCTTTAATAACTGTCGTTATTTCAAAAATGTGTTTTCCTGCTGCTATTTTAGAATTGCTAGATGCTTTGAACTGATGAATCATCATCATATTGTATTCATATTTTAAATAACCATTCTCCATATAACAAGTCAATCCACCTCCAATACCACCAAGAGCATATAACACACCGTTTTGGTTAAGTTTTGTTTCTAAGTCTATCACAACTTTATTACTTTTCTTACCCAAACCAGGGGCAGTAAATTCTGGCATTCTAGTTGTGTTCTGGTCAAATGTCCATTCGCTATAAGGAGAGCTAATGATATTTTCAGGATGGATACGCAACCATATTCCAGCTCCAATAGGAAAGTCTTTATTGTCTTTAGCTTCTGCTAAAAATAGTTTTTGAAGTTCTTTTAATTTTTCTGGGTATTTAGATGAGATATCCACAGCTTGAGAAAAATCTTTATTCAAATCATACAATTGCCATATATCTTTTTCGGAATCCCATTTATCCAAACCTTTTTCTGCATTAAGCCAAGGGTGTAATGGTCCAAAAGTACTTGCAAACCACCCATCATGATAAACACCACGAGAACCATTATTATCAAAGAACTGTGTTTTCTTTAAGTTCTCTGCATTGGCATTTGTAAATGTAGCGGCAAAACTTTTTCCATCAATAGGATCTTGTTTGAATCCATTCACCACTTCAGGGTGTGGAATATTCAAAATTTCATAAAGCGTAGGCGCAATATCATTTACGTGTAAAAATTGATTTCTAAGAGTTTTATCAGGTTTAATTCCTTTTGGCCAAGAAATCACCATAGGGTTACGTGTACCGCCAAAATGAGCTGCTACTAATTTTGTGCTTTTAAATGGTGTACTACCAGCCCAAGCCCAGCCAGCGTGATATATGTTTTCAACTTTATTAGTCCCTAAAACATCCAAGCCTCCGATTTTATCTAAAACAGCCATTTGTTGCTTAATGGTATTTGGAATTTGGTTTTGGGCTAACAATTCACTAATGCTTCCTCTTTGTCCTTCAGAACTAGAACCATTATCTCCAAAAATATAGATGACGATCGTATTTTCTTTATAGCCCATTTTATCCATTCCATCAATTAATCTTCCTATTTCATGGTCTGTATGTTCAACAAAGCCAGCAAAAACTTCCATCAAACGCAATTGAAACTCTCTTTCTTCTTCTGGAATACTCTCCCAAGAAGCCATGGTACTATCTCTTGGCGTTAATTTTGTTCCTTTAGGAATAATTCCCATAGCCAATTGTCTTTTAAAAACACGTGTTCTATACGCATCCCAACCTCCATCAAATTTACCTTTATATTTCTCAGACCATTCTTTAAAAACATGATGAGGTCCATGTACCGCTCCAGGTGTCCAATACATAAAAAAGGGTTTATCAGGAGCATACGCTTTATGTTCACTTAGCCATTGTAAACCTTTATCAACCAAATCTTCTGTAAGATGGTATGTTGGGTCGTGAGGAGGTTCTACAGTATTGTAATTTTCAAATAATCGTGGTTCATATTGAGAAGTTTCTCCTGCTAAAAATCCATAGAAATATTCAAATCCATATCCATTTGGCCAAAAATCTTTGGGTCCCATTGAAGTCGTTTGATTTGCAGGAGAGTTGTGCCATTTTCCAAATGCGGATGTATTGTACCCATAATTTTTTAGTACTTCTGCTATCGTAGCTGAGGTTTTAGGCATGATGCCTGTATAGCCATCAAAATTCACAGCACGCTCAGAAATTGTGCCTGAGCCTACACGTGTATGATTTCTACCTGTAAGGATTGACGCTCTTGTTGGAGAACAAATTGAAGTGGTATGAAAACGATTGTAAACAATTCCCTCTTCAGCCAACTTACTAAATGTAGGAGTTGCTACTTCTCCTCCAAAAGTTTCAGAAACCCCATAACCGACATCATCAATCATTACAATTAAAATATTAGGAGCATCTTCGTCCAAATATTTATTTTCTGGCCAAGCAGCCAATTTACTTTCGGATAATGTTTTTTTGGTTACACTTTTAGAAGCTAATCTAGGAAAAGGCAACACACGCCCCTCATCATTCTTAGCAGTAATTTGTTTGTTTTCACTATTTGAAGGTTGATTACATCCTGAAAACAGGACGCCAATACCTAAAAGGGCTAATTGGTATTTTTTTAATATCATGATAGGTTAACTTTTAAGGGTACTAAATTACAAATTTCAATTACAATCAGAGCAATTTTATGAAAATATTAACAATAATTAATCCATTTGTTCTTAAGTATTTTGTAATTACTATTTACTCGAAACACTTGTCATTTACAAAAATGACAAAAAACCCTCAAAAAGTTACTCAATTAAAAACCTGATGAAGTATCCTTTTTTTAAATTCGTGTGATTTTTCTAATCAATACATATACTCCCCACTCCCCACCATAACTAATAATAAAAAAATATTTATGCAGTTGTATTATTATTTTGGCACTTAACCCACATTATTCATCGTTTGAGTAAATCCAAAAATCCTTGCGTTTATTTCTTGTATTTAAGTATCAAAAAAAACAGAAAAGATAATTAGCTTTCTCTATCTCAATTCTAGGTAGTATCTTTGTCGAAGTTATTATAACCCCAACTACACATTTATATCAATAATTCTTCATGCCTTTTAAAAAATTAAATTCAAATATAAAAGAGAGACTAGAGTTTCTAAAGATAACAGCTCCTACTAAGTTTCAGAGTAGTAGTATTCCTGTAATTAAAAGTGGGGTTAATGTATATTGTACAGCCTCTAAGAACAGTGGAAAAACAACCACACTGATATTAACCACCTTACATAAATTAAAATGTGAAGCCGTTGGAAGCGCTCCTAGAGCTTTTGTATTGGTAGAAAACAAGGAGAGAGCATTGGAACTATACGACCTTTTTTCAATCTATACTAGGTACAATTCTTTACGTGTTTATGTAGCACACGAACAAATACATATTGATTTACAAAAGTCAGAAATATTTGAGGGGATCGATATTCTTATTGCCTCTACAGAATCAATGAACAAGTTGTTTTTATTAAATGGAATCAGTATCTCTAGTATAAAGTTATTTAGTATAGACGATGCTGAATTTCTGCTTAAGAGATCGGGTTATGCTACCCTACTTTCTATGTCTCAGAGCATAAAAAAATGCCAATTTGTTCTCTACTCAGAAAAAATACCACCAAAACTTAGAGGCCTAGATTCTTACTTTATGGAACACTCTAGAACTGTTAGTTCTTAAAGTTTTTTAAAAAAAACCAATTTACTTAATTATAAGGTTTTAATTATATAATTCAACCTTATTTTCTCTATCCTGAGAAGACATACTACTTCCCCTTTTTAGGATGATTATATTACACAAAATAAACATCAAAATGATTGATTAAATTAGTTACTATTTCTTTTATATTTCAATATGAAATAGAACGGTAACCCACGGCTATTCTTCTGTTTTTTATTTCATCTAAAGAAAAAAATAATTCAAATTTAGCATCAACCACTCTGAAATACATTTTGGTATTACATCTATAAAATTAAAAAACCAGCTTAGTTATGATAAACTATGCTGATTGATTTTTTATTCTACAGCAATAAAGATTTCAGCTTCTCCGTCTGCTGGGTTTATCGCTTTTTCTCCGTAGATTTCTATGTCAGTGGTATAGGTTCTTTTTAAATCTTTTTTCCAAATTTCCATCCAAGTATTGATAACAGCATCTTTTGTGAGATCTCCTTTTGCGGTAAATTTTTTATAGTTAGACTCGGGAACAACTTTTACTGTAAACTCTCCTGGAATGCTATCTAAACTAGCTACTTGGTAGCCTATAATTACTGTATATTCACCATTATAATCAGATTCGTAATCTGTATACAAAGCATATATATTATCGTTTAATTTATTAGGCAAAGAATTAATAGCTTGATTGCTCATAAATTGACTCCATAATTTAGGAATGTCGATTTCTGCTTTTCCTTTGACATTAGATGTTCTTGTACTAATACCTACTAAGGTAAATGCTTCTCTTTTTAATGAATTCATATGATTAAGTTTTTAATTTGATTCAAAAATAAAAGCAATGTGTGACAGCCTTGTGTCAGGGGGTGTTATTTGTTTGGCATTTTTTTTTGATAAAACTCTTCTAAGGTCATATTATGAGATTCGAAGTAGGTTTGTGTCTGGCTGATTTGAGTGACACAATCTACTCTAAACATTCTAAATTCAGAACGTAATCTACAAAACGCAATTAAGAGCCAGTTTTCTTGAGTACTATATAAAGCAAAAGGTTCTATAAAACGTTTTGTATGGATTTTTTGTAGTGAATTGTAAGAAATTTCTAACAATTCAAAGTTTGTAATAGCCGTTTGTAGCAACATAAGGTAGTTGCTTGTCTCTTTTTGTTCAAAATTAAAGACCGTTGCAAGGTACATGACAAAAACAAACATCCAAACTTAGGTTTTATATCATTGTTTGTTAGCTTATTAAGGCGTATATTTAAGTTATGAAACTACAAAGAACAGCTACTTTTGCAGATAGCATTTGTGATTTACGTACAAGAAAGATAAAAGCTACATTTTTCAGTCAAATTAATATTCTTATCGATTGGGATCGAATTTCAAAAATAATAGACAAGGACTATTTCAGGGGTAAAAGTGCCGTTGGTAAGCCTTGCTATGATGGTTTGTTGCTTTTTAAAATGTGTCTTTTGCAAAGTTGGTATGGTTTAAGCGATTACCAAGTAGAAGATAGACTTAACGATAGTTTGTCATTCAGCTATTTCTGTGGAATGACAATAGAACAGGTAGCACCAGACCACAGTACATTGAGTAGGTTTAGAACGGCATTGACAAAAACTAAAACCTATGAAAAATTATTTT
>NZ_JBAHZZ010000089.1:0-12752 GCF_037132785.1 Flavicella sp.
AACTAAAGGAAAATGAACCAAAAAATAGATCCATAACTAACATAAACAATGAAAATAAGAAAAAAAAATATAAATTTTAGATTTAAAAAGTCAAAATTGAAATCTAAAAATGAAAAGAGCATTATGCAACGGTCTTAATATGTGTGGTGATAATCGTTTTACTATATTCTTTTTTCTTCCAAAAAAAATTATTAAAACCTCCATTGTTTTTTTGTGTTATGGCTGGTAACGCTTTATATTGTCTTCGTGTGGGATTTAGAAATCGACTGACTTTCCGATTACCACTAAACTTAAGACCGTTGCAATGCTCTTACTTTAAAAAGCAACAAACCATCATAAGAAGGCTTACCAACGACACTTTTACCTCTGGAATAGTCCTTTGTCTATTATTTTTGAAATTCGATCCCAATCGATAAGAATATTTATTTGATTAAAAAATGTAGCTTTTATCTTTCTTGTGCGTAAGTCACAAATGCTATCTGCAAAAGTAGGTGTTCTTTGTAGTTTCATAACTTAAATATACGTCTTAATAAACTAACAAACAATGATATACAATCTAAGTTTAGGTCTTTGTTTTTGTCATGTACCTTGCAACAGTCTTACTTATACTTATTTGTGTTTTGTTTCTTGACAAATTAACCACTCTGAAATTCATTTGGTATAACACAGGTGCTTATTTGTTTGTTTTTTCCTCTCTAATAATTTCACCATCACTATATTCAATTACACTTACCATAATGTCAACAGTTGTACTCTCTAAATTAGAAATAGTAATTACCTGTTTCCTTCCATCTTTTAAATAAACTACTAATTCAGAAGCACTTTTAGATTTAATTTTAACAATCATACTATCTCCTTTATAAGGTTCAATTACATGTAAAAAGGCAGCTTCTTTTTTATGAACCCTAACCCCATACGTTCTACGGTCAGGGTTATTCCTCACCGTTCTTTGTTTGCCTCCATTCGGATAATTAGCAATGACTGCCTTTGCTTTTTTAGGCCAAAGAGTATAAATATCTAGTTTATTTCCTTCTTCATTAAATTTAATTTTAGATCCCTTATTCATTATATACCATTGGGCATTTTCAAAATATTTATAAGGAGAATCCGTTTTAGTACTCAATTGACCCAATAAAGCCCCTTGTGCTTTTAACCCATTATTTGACTGCAAACCTACTGGATGTATCAACCAATCATAATCATGTTTTTTATTTGACTTCATAAAATCCGCAATTACCATATAATCATCTGTAAGAATTGACAAACGCTTTTGAAGTACGGGTTGAAAATTAGCATCATAAGAAGTCTCGTCCCATGGTGGAAATTTTTCTGCATTCCACTTAGGAATTTTTTTCCAACGTGCATTTGTTTCAACAACCGTGACTTGCATCATATCTCCTTTATAGAACAAGGTTTGTTTAGAAGGAACCGCCTCTTGTTGTAATTCATCAACGATGATCATATTATGAGTAGCAGAGGTTTGTACACATTCTTTATAACCAGGATTTCCATAACCATACCAAACCATTTCAGTACCAAAATATTTATGTCCATTACGCCCTAGACCAACCATACTTGCTCTATCAAAATGACCATGCCATCCTCCATGAGTTCCAAATTTAAAAAATGCTTGAATTTGGTTTTTAGGCTCTTGATGTTTCCCTTGTGATCGTAGAGCTACTAAGCCTACATTAGATGCAAGGGCAGAGTCTGTTCTTGGATCGTCAACTTTAGGTAATTCTGCTACACCATACATTAACGAGCCCCATGAGTCTCTTTTACTTTTACTAATTACCCAAGCTAAATCATTATTTTTATACGCTCTATAAGCAAATTCATAAAATTCATTGGGTTCTTTTAAATTTGAATCATTGCTAGCCACCACATAAGCATTCTCATCCATAAAGGGTATATAAGGCGAAACCATATCTTCTAAACCTCTCGTATTTGATCCTGTAGGTCCCCAATTATCAAATTTCATTCCAGCAAAACCTTCCTTTACATTATCAAAATCCTTACTTTTAAACTTAACAGGAAAACGTCTATGGTATAAATCCCAACCATAATTTTGAAAAGCTTGTGCTACCAAAGTATAGCGTTGTGTTACTAAATAACAATAATTGGCAGTTCCCTCAAACCACCATCCATCAGCCATAACACCTTTAGAAATTTGATCTGCCATACCTCCCTCAGCATCCGTCAAAAACTCAACCTCTGCAATATCTTGTAAAAAAAGAGCTGACACGATAGCTCCTGCATTTGCACTAGCTTGGTGATTCATGATGCCCAAACCACTCATATGCTTTTTATTCAATTTTAAATAAAAACGGAATGTATTTTCAATATTTTCTCGATCTACATCCGATAGTGTTTCTTCATCAAAAACAAGATCACAAGCTGCAGCTAAAAATAAAAAGAAATTCCCCTCATGAACCTGTACTCCATTTGTGACTGCTCCTATAGACAAATATCCTTCGTCTTTGTCGCATACTGCCTTTATAAGTGCAATCAATTTATCTCGATAGGCTACCTTACCTGTTAATTTATATGCTAACCCTAATTGAAAAGCTTTTTCGCCATCACTCGCTTTATAATTTAAACTAGACCAAACTTTAGTGGGCCTTGGTTTGATAATTATTTTTCGTTCTGGAAATTCAAACCGATCTAATTCATGGAGCATATTATTTAAATTTTGCTGTGCCCAATCATAGTTTTTAATTTTTTCTTTAGCTTCTTCAATAATTTCATTCGTCACCAATAAAAAAGGATGGGACTTGGAACGTACTGAAATAAACTCTAAGCTTTCAAGTTCTCTCTTTTCTTCATTTTCTAAAATAATACAACTAGATTCAACTCCACCTATTGCCATTCTATCACTTATAACAACGGATAATATTCCATTGTATATTTTATTTGGCATTAACGACACCTCAGTATCTCTTAACAAGTTTTCACAGGCTAATTGTCTAGTGTTTTTTACTTTTAAGTAAAATATTTGTGACGTATTAGACGTGTTTTTCAATTGAAACGCATAGTGAATGGTATCATTTACATTAGCCGTTTTCGTTTGTTGCTTACTCGATAATTTATCGTTTTGACTCTTTGAAAAACCAGAAAAACTTACAAATACTAATAAAAGAAAGTAGAAATATTTATTCGTTACTTTCAACAGGGCATAATTATACATACTATTTAATTTGATACATTATTAAAACTTTGTTCTTCTCGTATAAGTATACCTTTCAAGTACTCCTTTACGACAACTTTAATTTCATTCCCATCTCCGTCTAACTCTGAAATAGTAATTACCTGTTTCCTTCCATCTTTTAACTCAACAACTAGCTCATTTGCACTATTCGCTATTACTGATTTAATTACAGATTCAGATTCGAAAGGTTCAATAACAGACAAATATCTTGTCGTTTTACCTTTGGTTCTTACAGCCATTGTTTTTCGACGTGAAGACTCATCTCCTAACGGAAAATCACCACCTATTTTAGCTTGAAAAGTTACCGCATCCAATCCTGTTAAGTCAATAATAATCTCTCCAGATTCCTTATAGTTCTTTGGCATACCTGGAGTTGAATTAGGCATAGCTTCTCCTGCTATTTTCACTGGCCCTCCATAATAATCCAATCCGGAAATTTTTGGTATATTAATATTCTTATAAATAATAGGAAGCGATGAAACAAGTACTTCGGAACCATCTTTTAATATTATTTTAGCATCACCCCAAAAAACGGTATTTTTCTTTGCTTTTACTTTTATTTTGGTTGATAACAGCAGTTGTGTTTTCCCTGTAATATCTAGCTCAACATTCTTACTTCCTAATATCCAAACACCAGAATGATCATTCAATAACGTTTCATTGTCTGCGCTAACAGAATACCATAATTGCTTGTTTACACCAAAGTTCTCTGGAGCTGTACCAATCATAATTTCATTTTGCTGAGGCCAAGCAGTGATTACATCAATTTTTAATACACCATCTTCACTGTGTGGCATACGACCACCTTCATTATCACATCCTTCTCCCCAACACATTTCAAATTGTGAACGCGAAGTACCCTCTGTTTTATACCAGTTACAATCTGTTATAAACTGTGCACTACCCAAGGGTTCAGTATTCATTTGATTATCATGTCTGATTAATTCTAATTTATCGGCATTAATTTCTTTAAAACCTTTCATCTGAAATAACCAATCAAATGTATGCTCTTCATTGGCTTGTAAATAATCTGCCAATACAATATAATCATCCATCATAACCATCAATCGTCGTTGCATAACCGGTTCACTAAAATCTGTAAGCTCTCCATACTCAGGTGTGTCTTTGGGCACAAATATAGAACGTCCTTCATCCCAAATTTTCTGAGTTAAGGGCACCCCTGTTTTATCACCGTATACCATGCCTCCATAAGGTGGGTTACTCCAACGTGCTTTAGTTTCTACAGCAGTTACTTGCATCATATCACCTGTATAAAAAAGTGTTTTAAAACTTTCTTTAGGCTCTTGCATTTTTTCGTCAACTACAACCATATTTTTATTGATAGACGTTTGAACTAAAAACTTATACAAAAACGATTTATAACCATACCAATACATTTCAGGATTATAGAAACTTCTTCCATAACGCATCATGCTTAAAAAATTTGTTCTATCAAAATGACCATGATAGCCTCCATGTGTTCCATAATGAAGTGCTGCCTGAATTTGTTCTCTTTGCTCTCTACCTTTTGTTTGAGAACGCAATTGAACTATCCCCATATTGTCAGCATAAGCTGATTGAGTTGTTTTTTTCGAGATAACATTTGGCAACTCAGGTACACCGTATAAAAGATTTCTTTTAGTACCTCGTTGTATTACTGCTGCATATTCTGGATCGCGATACAAATAATAAGCCAACTCGTAAGGCTCTCCAATTACTAAATCTTCTTTAGCATCGTTTACGGCAAACATTACTCCACGATAATCTAAGAATGGAATGAGAGCATTCCACATATCTTTAATACCAATACTGCTTTTGTGCAAGGCTCCCCATTTATTAAAATCCATACCATACAAGCCTGGTTTCATACGCTCAGGCAACAATGAGTAATAGGGTGTGGTACCAAGTTTAATTTGCTTATCTACTAAATTAATCCCCCAAGGTCGTAATGCAATTGCTACTTCAGAAAACATAGTTGAACACCAAAGGTTATATCCCACCGAACACTCGTACCACCAACCATCGTTCATAACACCTTGTGCAAATTGTTGAATAATTCCACTTGGTGAATTCAACACACCTTCAGCTAAATGAAAATCTTGAATTGTTAAAGCACAGTAAAAAGCACCAACCAATTCACTTAAGTCCCAATTTCCAATTCCACCTTCATCATTACCTAACTGAACTGTTTCAATAAATAGACGGAAGGTGTTTTCAATAAGTATATGGTCTTCATCTGTAAAAAGGCCACAATCCATCACCATATCATAAGTTCGTGCCAAATCCTGAAATACGCCTCCTTCTTTTACAAAATTATTTTGATTGACTCTAAAAGTAGCAGGGTAACCGTTCTCTAAGTCAGAAAGCTTACGCAACATCTCAACACATTTTTGAGCATATTCTTTTTTACCTGTTAAACGATATGCTATGGCACAATTCATTGCATTATCTGCTTCCCTATTATGAAACAGATATCTACCACGAAAAGCATTTATAGGTGCTGTGGTTGTGGCATAATTTGGAACATTCCATTTTTTCGCCTTTGCCTCATATTCAACTAACTCATCTTTAGCCCAATCATAATTTTTTGTTTTTTCCTTAACCTCATCCCAACCTTCGTTCGTGTGAACGATAAAAGGAGAAGGAACGGTAACTACTGTCGTAAACTCTATAGACGCAATTTCACTACCGTTTTTAAGTGCTTTTATTACTTGTTTTTCTCGTACTCCTTGAGGCACAGCAGAAGGAATTCTCACCTCAACTATACATTTTTTTATTTCATTTGGTGCCAATTCAATTACAGAAGGTTTAATGCTTGTTTGCATAGATTCCCATCCCAACTTTGGAATTATCAACTGTATTATCTGATTTTCATCGGTAGTATTCCCTAATTCTAATTCGTATTGCACCTTATTCCCCGCTTTTGCAGACTTCCCTTTCATTTTTGATTCTAAAACGAGAGTTTGTCCTTTGCTTAAAAAAATATTTTTAATTTGAAGTGTTTTATTGTTTTGAGAATTAGCTACAATATGTAACTTCGTGACTCCTTGTAATGTTCCTCGTTGTCCTTTTACCAAGTCAAATAACTCCCAGGGTACAAAAACTTCTTGCCAACCTTTTCCAATAAGTTGGATTTTAGCTTTACTGACACCTTGCATTGTTCTTGTATTTGATTCGTCCACAAAAAATAAAATTTCTATTTCAATTTCTGATTCTTTTTTCTGATAGATATCAAAAGTTAATCCCTTGTAAACACTCCAATCTAAGGCATTGGCATAATAATCTCTAAACCCTTTTGAATATGATTTTGCTTTTGAATATTGGTAAGATATTAGCTCTCCACTTTTAATGATTGCAACCTCTTTTTTAACTTTTTCAATTCCCAACCAATCTGAAAAATCCGATCTCCCAATGGATTTTTTCAATTGAGCATCAACTTTACTTCCAAATAGCAATACTATAACTACTAATAAATACTTCATTCCTTTATATCTTTTATACCTAATATATTAACATAGGCATTGTTAATATATAGATTGATAATCATATTATTTTTTAACAATCACAATCCTTTGTCCAGCTTTAGTCTCTACATCGTACAAATATGATTTCTTTAAAAACAATTCTTGCATATTTGCAGATTCTGAAATCAATGGTTTTTTAATTTTTGAATATTGATAGAATGGATTTGGATTTGCTGCAGATACTCTATTCAATTCTTTTCCTTTCTTAAGTTTTAATTCATCATAAGAACGGATACGACAATTCCCCCCTAAGTTTGATTTTATTACAACTTTAACCAGTTTTCCGTTCTCCCATTCCATATCGGTAATTTCAAAACCACCTCTAGCTCGTAATCCTTTTACACGACCATCATTCCATGCATCAGGCAAAGCAGGTATCAAATGAATAGCCTCATCATGACTCTGCACTAACATTTCTGCAACTCCAGAAGTAAACCCAAAATTACCATCAATCTGAAATGGTGGATGCGCGTCTAACATATTTGCGTAAGTACCACCTCCTCTTGGAGAATCTGGTCTACCAACTAATTTAATTTGATCACTCATTAATTTATATGCGTGATTTCCATCTAATAAACGGGCCCATAAATTAATTTTCCAGTTCATAGACCACCCAGTAGAAGGATCTCCTCTTTGAATTAATGTGTTTTCTGCTCCTTTAAATAATTCTGGATTTCTGTAGGGTGAAATTTGATTAGACGGGTACAAACCATATAAATGTGATACATGACGATGATCATCTTTTGGATCGTCTAAATCTTTCATCCACTCTTGTATTTGGTTGTATTTCCCTATTTGCATTGGTGGCAACTTAGACAATGTAACTTCCATTTGTTTTATCAACTCTGAATCTACTTTTAAAAGCTTAGCCGCAGAAATTGTTTTGGTTAACATATCAAATACCAATTGGTTATCCATAGTAACTCCAGACTCAATATTTACACCTTTTGCACGTCCCTTTGGAGGATGCTCTGGCGAAAGTGTTGGAGAAATTATCAACCAACCACTTTTAGGGTCTGGTGTTAAAAAACTCATACAAAATTCAGCAGCTCCTTTCATAGTTGGATATACTGACTTTAAGTATTCTAAATCTCCACTAAACATAAATTTATCCCATAAATGTTGACTTAACCAAGTTCCTCCTGTTACCCACATTCCCCATGTAGCTCCATCTACAGGACCACTAATTCTCCAAAGATCGGTATTGTGATGTGTTACCCATCCATCTGCTCCATACATTACTTTTGCAGTTTCTTTACCTGCTTCAGACAAGTCTTTTACCATTTGAATCAAAGGATCGTGCATTTCAGACAAATTGGTTACTTCTGCTGGCCAATAATTCATTTCTGTATTAATATTAACCGTATAAGCACTTTTCCAAGGTGGAGTTAATTGATTACACCATAAACCCTGTAAATTGGCTGCCTGACCTCCTGGTTGTGAACAAGAAATTAATAAATACCTACCAAACTGAAAATACAAAGCAGCCAATGCTGGGTCGTTACCGTTGCTAAATTCTTTAATTCTAACATCAGTAGTTTTTTGTAACGATTTACTTTCTCCTAAATTTAACGATACTCTGTTAAAGTATTTTTGATAAAAATTAGAATGCGCTTTCTTTAATTTCTTGTAGCTTTTCTTTTCAGCTTCTACAATATAATCAGCAGCTCTCTTATGTGCATCTGCACTAACATCTTTATAATTTACAAAGTTAGTTGCAATAGAAATATACAACAACACACTATTAGCATTAGAAACCACTAATTGATTATTTTTGGCCTCTACCTTTCCTCCATCAGGAACAATTTTTATTCGTGAATCAAACTCTACTTCTCCTTTAATAGCTGGAGCATTCCGTGGAGTCCTCTTACTTTTTCTATCGGTACCAAACCCTGTCATGACCAAAACATTGTTGTTTTCTGTAAAAACAGAAACCTTTGCTGGTTTAGGCCTATCCATAGTCGCAGTAAAATTTATTTTATCTTTTTTATCAGCGGATAATTTCATCACAATTACTTCATCAGTAAAAGATGTAAAAATTTCACGCTTGTACTCAACACCGTCAACAGTATAAGTTGTTGTGTTTACAGCATTTTCAATATCTAATTTTCTGTAATAATCTGAAAATCCATCATGATCTAAAAAATTTAATCGCAAATCCCCAACGGTTTCATAAGGCATTCCATGTGATGTTTTTGAAATGATTTTTGCATTAGCCAATTTATGTGCTTCATTAAAATTTTCTTGAAAAAGCAACTCTCTAATATCTGCCAACGCATCTTTAGCATCTGGATTGTCATTTCTATGAGGTCCACCCGACCAAAGTGTACCTTCGTTTAATTGAATATTTTCATTTACTGGATTTCCAAAAACCATAGCCGCCAAGCGGCCATTACCTAACGGTAAAGCTTCATTCCAATTTGCTGCTGGCGCATCATACCAGAGCTTTAAATCAGTGTTTTTTTTCTGAGCAAAAACACTAAACACTCCAAAAACAAGTACAACTACATGTGTAATTATTCTGTTTTTATTAAAAGATATTAATTTGTTCATTTTTAATTATGGTGTTTATTATTCAATAATAATTGCTTATTCCATTTAAATACTATTCTGAGGACAATACCTTTATAAAACTACTTGCTGTATAAAATACTCCATCAGCATGTTATAAACCAAATATCATCCCCAAAGAAACCATTGACTTTGTTGTTTTCATACAACTACCATACATTCCTAACATCATAAAAACAAGCACCTTAAAGTAAATTTACATTATCTAAGTGTTGTACTAATTTCACTAACGAGTTTACCACAGAATGCAATTGTATTTACGCTATAAAAAATTGATTTTGACCTCATTGTGTTAATTTCATCTTTTTAGTTTTAGTAATTTATCTGAAGACTTATAAGTTGCCTTTATTTTCCTTTTATTTACACTTACAGACGATTTATTTTTTTCACTGTACAGACTAAGTATTGTAGTACGTTGACCTTGAAATATTATTTTTGGCGTTGATTTAATATTTTCTACCAAAGCCGTATATTTTGAAAGAGCATGAATTAACGTTTGTCCATCTCTACGTAAATAACTTCCATGCCCCACAAAAAACTCTTGAATATTGCTGTATTTAGAGGTATCCTCTCCTTCTTTAAACTTTAAAACCGTTAAATAAGCATCCGTTTCCCAACCATTCATATTGATTATACTATTTCGGTGTTTTAGTCTACCATCTGCTAATAAATTAAAATACACCTGAGTCGTTTCTCCATTTTGAGTAATAGAAACGCCAAGAAAATCTTTACCTTCAAATCGTTTTACAATAGGTAAATTATCTTTATTTTCATCTGATTTTAAAATAATAGCTGAAATAAATTTTGTTCTATCAGTTTCTTTAAAATGACTGATAGACCAGTAAGGCTCTTTGTTTTCTGGATAATGATCTTTATACCCTAACTTTTTTTCCAATCGCATTTGCTCTGGAAAATCATGAGGCAAACCTCCTAAAGGAAATGTTTCAGGAAACAAGGGACGGACTAAGACTTCTGCATTTTCTTGTTTAATAGACAAATCAAGTCCATTTCTTTTAGACGTTCCATTATAATGCAATAACCACTCAAACTTCCCCTGCTTATGTGCTAACAAATCATCGATTACTAAAATAACATCACCTACCCATATAAAGCTACGGTAATTACGTGCCAGTATTTGAGAATAAGGTCCCGTAGCATTTGCTAAAATATATTTGAAATTCTCTCCTTCTATCAAATCATGAAGCGACCCTGGGTTTACAACTCCAAAATATGGATCTTTTTTGTTTTGCCCTTCTCCATCAAAAACAACTACATTATGAGCTTCACTCTGACAATAATATTGAGTATATAAAGGATTTCCATACGATGAATTTCCAGAATCTATAATTAAATTTTTTCCTTTATGAAATAAAATATAAGAGCCAGCATCCGCATGCGTATGATTCCAAGTAAAACCAGATTTCACAGCTAACATGGTTGCATCTTTATCCCAAGAGTTTCGTAAAGTAGCCCAGCCCATATCTTTAAACAAATGAGATGTTGCTAGATTTGGATAGAAATCAGTCTTTAAATTTGGCAAAACAGGATTTAAAATAAGTCCATTTGGCGTATCTAATTGTAAACCTTCTTTATCCGAACCTTTATTTGTTTGATTAATATACCATGCGTATCTATCGTTTTGGTATCCCAAATGCCATAAAAGTGTAACACATGCATTTCCTGTTTTAAATAAAGAACTGTCACCAAAATTTACAGTCATCGGCTTTCCCTCTTTTACATAATACGTTGTTTTGATAAAAAAGTCCCCGATCTTATCAAGAATTGGTAAATCCACTTGCTTTATTTCTGGATAAACTTTATCAAAGGCATATCTAAAAAATAGATATTGAGATATTCCATAAGAAGCATAATTAATACTTTCATAAAACCCTCCATCTTTATCGAATGTTGGGGGTTTATTTTGCAATACACTGCCTGTATAATTGACCCATTCAGTAGCTGTTTTATCTATATCTAATGCCCAAGATTTAGCATCAGTCACTTCATTTCTTATCGCCAATGCGCTAAAACCTGCCATATAAACACAGGCACTCCACCAATTGTGCCCCATGGTATCAAACGTGTGAATATTCGAATTTGCATTTAACCAATCATCCATTGCAGGTTTAATTCCCACCTTTGCGATTCCTTCTGCAATTTCTTTTCTTTCTTTTTTCGTTAAATAAAGATAAATACAATCAAAACCTATGGAAGTAAAGAAACTAGTATGAGATGTTTTTAACCCTCCTTTCCACGAAGGAGTTCTATTTAATAATCCTTGACTTTCCCATGTTTCTTTAGATATATAATTGAATAGTATTTTTTTTATGATTTTTGCATATTTCTCATCTCCTGTCATTCGGTATGCCAAACCTAATACTTGACAATCTGCCACTTTATATTTTCCTTTTAGCACCAAGTCATCAGCGTTTTTCAACTGATCTTCCCAGCTACTTTTAATAGTATTATCTACTTTTATTTGCTCTTTAAAATTAGAAATATTCCCATCGGTATACAACAAATAGTTTCTTTTTTGGGAATACACTGTACACATAGATAAGCAAAAAACAACAAGTAAAATTCTATTTTTCATAGCAAATAAATTTTAAGTTATTGATAAAAATAGACCATAATATTATTGTTTTTCATTTAAATGTATTTTAAATTATGGTTCAATTACTATAAATTATGACCTTTTAAGACTCTTGCATGTATCTATAAAATTCTTTATGATTTGCCACCCAAAAGATTCCAAAATACAAATTCCTTTTAAGCTTATATAATTCCCTCTCTATCATTAGCTTTTCTAACTACAGTTTACAATGACAAAAATCGATTGAAAGAAACAGAATTATTTTGATCAGAATCAATATTTAATACCAAATAAATTTCAAAATGGTTGATGATAAATTTGGTGTTAGTTGTTTTTCTAAGGATTATTTTCTTTGTTAAAACTAAATAGTAAAAATAACTAGATGAACCAAGACCGTTGCAAGGTACATGACAAAAACAAAGACCCAAACTTAGGGTGTAAATAATTGTCTGTTAGCTTATTAAGATGTATATTCAAGCCATGAAACTACAAATAACACCTACTTTTGCAGATAGCATTTGTGATTTACGCACAAGAAAGATAAAATCTACATTTTTTAGTCAAATTAATATTCTTATCGATTGGGATCTAATTTCAAAAATAATAGACAAGGACTATTCCAGAGGTAAAAGTGCCGTTGGTAAGCCTTGCTATGATGGTTTGTTGCTTTTTAAAATGTGTCTTTTGCAGAGTTGGTATGGTTTAAGCGATTACGAAGTAGAAGATAGACTTAACGATAGTTTGTCATTCAGCTATTTCTGTGGAATGACAATAGAACAGGTAGCACCAGACCACAGTACATTGAGTAGGTTTAGAACGGCATTGACAAAAACTAAAACCTATGAAAAATTATTTT
>NZ_JBAHZZ010000096.1:0-29880 GCF_037132785.1 Flavicella sp.
GCACTCACCATGTGAACTGGTGATTTTTCTCCATTGGACTTTGCCCCTCTTAATGTTTTTCCATCAATTGCTATTACTTGTCCTTTTGATAAGTTTGAAATAGAATTGACCCAATCTATAAAACAGGTTTCAAATTGAGAACTATCTATGGATCAAAACACCAAAAGAAATGATGGATATTGAACTTAAAATTGTAGCTTAGTAACATCATAAAACTAAAACGTTTTGTTGCGTTACAACCTTGAATCCAAGTTTCCTTGTTTAACACGTTCAACCATATCTGATTTTGATAAAGTAAGACGTACAATACTATCTGCTGTTGCTTTTAAATCGTGAGGAATACCACCTTCTAATGCAATTAAATCCCCTTTTACTAGATTGTAAATTTTTCCTAGTACTCCAAAATCTATTTTCCCTTCAAAGATTTCTACTACTATGGGAAAAGGGGGTTTGTGCTCTTTCATTAATTGGTCTTTTTTGAACATTAGTCTGATCTCTTTTGTAAGATTAGTTTCTAACAGTACTTTGATAGCAGGTTTTTCTGCATTGTACTCAAGTTCTTTATTTATGGATGCAATCTTCATGTTGTCTTTATTTAGATTAATTATAAGCAATGTTATTTGTATGAATTCACTATTTTTATGATTTAAATCACAAAAACAGGCATGAAATTAAATTTTTGAGACTGGTACATCTTAAAAACGAGGAAAACCATAGATATATTTAAAGGTCAAAACCTCCTAGAATTGGCTGAAAACTTCGTAATCATATTCGTTATTTTATCTAAAACACTCCTAAACTTAAGGAATTAATTTAAAATATTACAAGTAAAAAACAGAAAAACATTAAAAAAACAAACCACGAGCAATAGTTCTATAGTTGTAAATAAAACCTCATATGTTAAAAAGCCCTTATAGAATCTGAGCTCTATAAGGGCTTACCGTGACCGCGAAGGGATTCAAACCCCCAACCCTCAGAGCCGAAATCTGATGCGCTATTCAATTGCGCCACGCGGCCATATTTATTGTACTACGACAATAATTTTTTCACAATAATCGATATCATCTTTCCATCAGCCTTTCCTGCCAATTGCTTAGAAGACATCCCCATTACTTTTCCCATATCTTTCATGCTTTCCGCCCCAGTTTGAGAGATAATCCCAGAAATCGCTTCTTTGACAGCTTCTTCATTCATTTGCTCTGGTAAAAATTGAGAAATAACTTCAGCTTGTGCTAATTCTGGCTCAGCCAAATCTTCTCTTCCTTGTTCTGAAAACAAAATGGCACTGTCCTTACGTTGTTTCACTAACTTTTGAACTATTTTCAATTCTTGATCTTGAGTTAACTCTTCTTTAGCTCCACTTTCTGTTTGCGCCAATAAAATTGCTGATTTCACAGCTCGTAATGACTCTAAAGCAATCTTATCTTTCGATTTCATCGCTTCTTTCAACTTCACCATCAATTCTTTTTGTAAACTCATATTCTATATTATTTATTACGTTCTTTTATATCCAGCTGTAAATATAATCAAATACTATTTCCGAAAAAATTTAAAAACCATCACTTAAGCTCGACTTCAATCTGTAAGGCAATATTTTTCTAATCTACATTATCGTGTAGAAATGAATTATTTGACCTCAGCAGTATTTCATCGTTATCATCTATACTTAAAGTTGTTCTAGATTTAGAGAGATCTAAAGAATTTACTTCTTCTAAATCTACTCCCATTCTTTTATAAGCAGGCTGTTTTTCAATATCATCAACATTTTGACTTACATTGTTCATAAACTTATAATTAAACTTTTTCATTTTCTCACGTCGACTATTACATCGTTGTTGAATCTCTGAAATAGTCGCATCCAACGGACTTATTTTCTTAATTCCAACAGCCTCAATATCTACAGTCGGAGTATCTTTGGTTTTCTTAATTGTAATTAGCAATTCTTCATCGACAACAACCTTATCCACTTTTACTTCTTCATGACCAATTACTTTAAAGTTATTGACATCAATCGTTGATGCATTTTTTATTGTCGGTTGAATATCGAAATCTTCTAAACTATATCGGGTAATTTTAGGCTCCTCATTTCTCACCTCAATACACCCCTTATCTTCAATTTTATTTATGTCAATTTTCTCTTCTAAAATACAATTTTTGATGGTAGGTTCCTCTGCAATAGGTTCTTCTACAATCTTTGGTTTAACCTCTTCATAAGCGACAACATCGATACCATTAATAAAATCCTCTACGCTATCATCCAAACTAAAATAAACAGGAGCTTCTTTTTCAATTTTCACTTCCTCGATATTTACAATTGGCATATCAAATAACAAATCCATTTGAACGGGAGCTTCTTCTGAAACTTCTGGTGCTTTCTCAACAGCAATATCCTTTATTTCAAACTCACCTTCTGAAAACTCAGAAAGACCATGGAGATTTTTATCCAATTTAACTTCTTCAAACTGAACCTCTAAATTCTCAATAAATTTAGTGGTATCTACAATTATACTAAGAGACTCTTCTTCCTCTTCTAATTCATGTACAATTTTACTTTCTTCACCAGAGGCTTCTTGTTGTCTACTTAAAATTTGATTTTTTAAAGAGTTTTTATCTTCAAAGCTATAGATCGCTTTTTGCTCATCTTCTAAAGTATGAATAACTTTTTTTTCTTCAATATCAGATATTTCACATTGTTGATCTGCTGCAAAACCAGTAGCAACAACGGTTAAGGAAATTTCATCTTCTAGAGATTCATCTTCACCAACTCCCATAATAATATTTGCCTCATAACCTGCCTCAGTTTGAATAAATTCATTGATTTCACCTATTTCATCTAACGTAACTTCTACTTTACCAGAAATAATTAATAGCAATACATTTTTAGCGCCTGTAATTTTATTATCGTTTAACAATGGCGAATCTAACGCTTTTACAATAGCGTTTTTAGCACGATTGGTACCCGACTCTTTTGCAGCTCCCATAATAGCAGTTCCGCTATTAGATAGTACCGTCTTAGCATCGTGTAAATCTATGTTTTGTTTGTAGTGATGTGTAATTACCTCTGCAATTCCTCTTGAAGCTGTCGACAGCACTTCGTCAGCTTTTGAGAATCCTGCTTTGAAACCTAAGTTTCCATATACTTCTCGTAATTTATTATTATTGATAACAATTAGAGAATCTACATTCTTACGCAACTCATCTACTCCTTTTTGAGCTTGTAGTGTACGCATTCTACCCTCAAACTGAAATGGCATCGTAACAACACCAACTGTCAAGAGTCCCATATCCTTTGCTAATTTAGCAATGATAGGTGCTGCTCCTGTTCCGGTTCCACCACCCATACCAGCAGTAATAAATACCATTTTTGTTTGTATCGTAAGAATACTTCTTATTTCTTCTAAACTCTCTATCGCAGCCTCCTCTCCAATCGCAGGATTAGCTCCTGCTCCTAAACCAGAAGTCAATGAAACTCCTAATTGAATTTTATTTGGAATAGGACTGCTTTCTAAGGCTTGTGCATCTGTATTACAGATTACATAATCTACCCCCTTGGTGTTTTGCTGAAACATGTGGTTTACAGCATTGCTTCCACCTCCACCAACTCCAATAACTTTTATTGTGTTAGATTGTGACTTAGGCATATCAAATGAAATGTTATCAAATTCTGTGCTACTCATAATAACGGGTTCTTTTTGATGGTTAAATATTATTTTTTAATTTTATTTTCTACGCTACTCTGCATTATCCAAAAACTCTTTAAATCTATCAGAAAACTTTTCGAAAATCGTTTTTTTAGGAGCTGGCTTTACCTCTTTGCTCTTACTTTGTTCTTCAGAGATTTCGTTATTTTTTCTTGAGGCTATAAAAGTTTCTTGATCATATACATCTTCTGAAAATTTCTCCTTGTCTGGTGGGTCAATACGTCCTAATCTTTCTTGTTTCTCCAGACCTTCCATCAACAAACCTACGGCTGTTGCAAAAATCGGACTACTTAAAGACTCATCCGACCCTCCTGCTAAATGTTCATTCGGATAACCGATACGGGTATCCATCCCTGTAATATATTCAACTAACTGCTTCAAATGTTTCACTTGAGCTCCTCCTCCTGTTAATACAATACCCGCAATTAATTTTCCTTGTTGAGTTTCGTGACCATAATTTTTGATTTCCAAATACACTTGGTCAATAATCTCAGTTATCCTTGCATGGATAATTTTTGATAAATTCTTTAATGTGATTTCCTTTGGGTCTCTACCTCTCAATCCTGGTATAGAAACTATTTCGTTCTCTTTATTTTCGCCAGGCCAAGCTGATCCGAATTTTACTTTTAGAAGTTCTGCTTGTTTTTCAATTATTGAACACCCTTCTTTGATGTCTTCTGTAATTACATTTCCTCCGAAAGGGATTACTGCTGTATGGCGGATAATTCCATCTTTAAAAATAGCCAAATCCGTTGTTCCTCCACCTATATCAATCAAAGCAACACCTGCTTCTTTTTCTTCTTGACTTAATACTGCTGATGCAGATGCCAAAGGTTCTAATGTTATTTCTGACAAATCAAGTCCAGCACTTTTAACGCAACGTCCGATATTTCTAATCGAAGAAACCTGACCTACAACTACATGAAAATTCGCTTCCAATCGACCACCATACATTCCGATAGTTTCTTTGATATGCTCTTGACTATCAACTTTAAAATCTTGTGGTAATACATGGATTATTTCTTCTCCAGGTAACATAACCAATTTGTGAACTTGATTAATTAAATTATCAATATCATCCTCATCAATTACTCTATCGGCATCATCTCTTGTAATATAATCACTATGATGCAAACTACGAATATGCTGACCGGCTATACCGACAACAACATCTTTAATTTCATAGCCAGATACATTCTCTGCCTCTTCCACCGCTTGTTGTATCGAGAGTATTGTTTGGGTAATATTATTTACTACACCTCTTTTTACGCCAAGACTTTTTGCCTTACCAATCCCTAAAATTTCAAGTTTTCCGTATTCATTCTTACACCCAATAATGGCAACAATTTTTGTAGTACCAATATCTAATCCAACTGAGAAAGTCCTTTTTTCCATAAGTTAATTCTTTGTACAGACAACCTGGTTGCTGAATTTTAAATTAATCGTTTTATATTTCTTCACTTCATTACTCTGAATTACCTCATTGTAAAAAGCTTCTAATTTTTTAAATTTTATATTCAATTTTTCAATTTTTCCAATTTGAATATGTTGATCATATTTTCTTGTTTGCAAAACATAATCGCTCTTGGAGTTTTTACGAACTCCAACCACTAAATCTGACAAAAAAGCATCCTCATTTATTTTCTTCACCAGTGAATAAATAGATGTAATATCTTCCTCTAAAATACTCCCCGAAACTAATAATACTCTAGCCGAATAGTTTTTTGACAACGGCATTTTAACACCTAGCTTGTCAATATAATAAACTTCCGACCCCGTATTCACTCTCGCTATGGGTGTACGCTGTTTAATTACTACTTTTATATCCCCATTTATAGTCATAAAAACTTTCACTTCTTCGACTAATGGATTTTGAAATACAACATTTTCCAATTCATGTAAATTTATTAAGGATTTTGGCTGGTTTACCACCTCTCCATTTATTTGTATTAACAATTTATTAACCATTTCGTGAGAAAGGAATAAATTGGCACCATTTGAAAATTCAACAATGGGCTTCTTAACCAATTTCAAGCTATTTCTCTCAGCTCCAAACCCGTACAAGAACACTACTATAGCAAGTAAAAAAACACTTTTTATGTAAACTATATACCTTTTCATTGTTTATTAATTATTATCCTTATGCACTTGTAAGTGATTTATTTTGTTAATAACTTTTTAGTGACTTCTTCAATCAAAGCCCCAATATCCCCAGCTCCAATCATGACGACAACCTTCGCATTTGATTTTATAATCTCTTGATACACCGCTTCTTTTTTTGCGATTTTTTTATGCTCTAATTTAATTTTAGTCAACAGCCATTCAGACGTCACGCCCTCTATCGGCAATTCTCTGGCTGGGTAAATATCTAAAAGTACAATTTCATCAAACCTAGACAAACTCGATGCAAAACCCTCAATAAAATCATTAGTTCTACTGAATAAATGTGGCTGAAACACCGCCATCACTTTTTCCGTTGGATACATTTCTCTCACTGTATCTACAACCGCGTTAATTTCTGTTGGGTGATGCGCATAATCATCTATTAAAACAAAATCATCAGTTCTTATTTTATATGAAAAACGCCTTTTAACCCCCATAAAACTCTTTAATGAATTTCTGATTTTCACCAAAGACAACCCAAATTGTTCTGCCAAAGCAACAGCCGCCAAAGCATTTGACAAATTATGTCTACCTAGCAAACACAACTCTACATTATCCTCTTGAGCCAAGGGTGTTTTTATAGAAAAACGATACACACCTTTTTTAATTTCGATATTAAATATTTTATAATCCGCATCTTCATCTACAGCATAAGTCAAACCTTCTAAGGGCAAACCTTTACAAATAATTAACTGTTTAGATACTAGATTGGAAAACTCGAGAAAAGAGGCTTCCAGAGCTTCCTTTCCTCCATAAATATCTAAATGGTCTGCATCCATTGAAGTCACACAAGCAATATTAGGCGACAATTTTAAAAACGACCTATCATATTCATCTGCTTCAACAACCGATATTTCATCTTCTCCCAATATTAAATTAGAATTATAATTCTCAGTAATCCCTCCTAAAAAAGAAGTCGCCTTTGTTCCACATACTTTCATAATATGACCCAAAATAGAAGAAGTTGTGGTTTTTCCATGAGTTCCTGCAACCGCCAAACAAAAGGTGTTTTTTGTTATCTCTCCCAGCACATCAGCTCTTTTGACCGTACTAAAACCAGCATCCCAAAAGAAATTAAACTCTCTATGATCTTTAGGAATAGCGGGAGTATACACCACCAAAGTATTTTCAATATCTTTAAATATTTCGGGGATCAAAGCAACCGAATCTTCAAAATGGATTTCAGATCCTAAAGCGACCAAAGCATCAGTAATACCCGAAGACATTTTATCATAACCAGCAACCTTCTTTCCATTTGCACAGAAATATCTTGCAATAGCTGACATACCAATTCCGCCAATTCCGATAAAATAAACACTATGTACGTTGTCTAAATTCAATTCTCTTTATTTTTTTTTAATCCTACTAATATTTCTATTTGATCTACTATCGATTTAGTAGCATTTGGCAAAGCCAAATCTTTTATGTTTTTTGATAAATTCGATTGTAATTTTTCATTTTCCAAAAGATTTAAAAACTTTTTTTGAAAAAAAAATAATTCTGATTCTTTTATCAAAATAGCCGCCTCTCTTTCAACTAAAGTCATCGCATTTTTAGTTTGATGATCTTCTGACACATTTGGAGATGGAATAAAAATTGTTGGCTTACCAACAATACACAATTCTGAAATTGAACTTGCGCCAGCTCTACTAATTATAAAATCAGCTGCTGCATATGCCAAATCCATTTCTGATAAAAAAGCATGCGTTTGAATAGCCTCTCGTTTATCAAAATGTTTGTACTCTTCTATATAAAACTCACCTGTCTGCCAAATAACCTGAATATCATTCTCTTTAAAAAAATCTATCGAAGAAGCTATCAGTTTGTTTACTGCTCTCGCACCTAAACTCCCTCCAATCACTAACAAAGTTTTCTTTGTCTTATCTAACTTAAAAAAAACTATTCCAGTTTCTCTCTTAGAGTCAACTGTCAATAAATTTTGACGTACTGGATTCCCCGTTTTCTGAATCTTATCTTTCGGAAAAAAACGCTCCAAATTATCATAAGCTACACAAATAGAGCTTGCTTTTTTGGATAATAATTTATTTGTAATTCCTGGATAAGAATTTTGTTCTTGAATCAATGTAGGAATCCCTCTATTTTCGGCTATATACAAAACAGGTCCACTAGCAAAACCACCTGTACCAATAACAACATCGGGTTTAAATGCATTAACAATTTTTTTAGACTCCCAAATACTACTCAATAATTTGAATGGAAATGAAAGATTATCAACCGTTAACTTACGTTGAATTCCTGAGATCCATAATCCTTTGATTTTATAACCAGCATTAGGTACTTTTTCCATCTCCATACGATCCTTCGCTCCTACAAACAAAAATTCAGCAGCTGGATATCGCTCCTTAATTTCGTTTGCAATTGCAATCGCAGGATAAATATGCCCCCCTGTTCCACCTCCGCTAATTAATACTTTCATTTTAAATTTCATTTTTAATCATGTATCGTCTCATGAAGAATCGATAATGGGTTTTCATCTTCCTCTTCCAATTGCTCCTCTGTTATTTCATTCGCAGAAGAAACACTTAGTATAATCCCTAAACTAAAACAAGTCATCCATATAGATGTTCCTCCGCTACTAATCAGAGGCAAAGTTTGCCCTGTTACTGGTAATAAATTTGTGGCAACCGCCATATTAATCATTGCTTGGAATATTATTGGAATCCCAACAGAAATTACCAACATGGTTCCAAACACAGTACCTGCTTTTTTTGCTGCAATCAAAATACGCATCAACAGCATAAAATAAAAGATTAATATTGCAAGACCTCCTATCAATCCATATTCTTCTATAATTATTGCATAAATAAAATCTGAAGAAGATTGAGGTAAAAAATTCTTTTGAACACTTTTACCTGGTCCTCTACCTGTTATCCCTCCAATAGCAATTGCTATTTTGGCTTTTTCAACTTGATACCCTTCGGTCTCACTAGAATTGGAAAAACTTTCAATTCTACTTTGCCAAGTATTCACTCTATTTGGCATTGCATCTGGAAAAGCTTTTGCTGTCAAAACAAAAAGACTCAAAGAAACAATTCCCATCCCCAAAATGAACAAAATATATTTAATTGGGTAACCTCCTAAAAAAACTAATATCAAAACCATAAAAAAAGTAATCGCCGTCGTAGAAAAGTTTGCAGGTAATATCAACACCAAGGTCAATCCTACAGGTAACCACAACTGTAATAAACTTTCTTTGAATTTAATTTCTTTGTCCTTATTTCGTGAAATATAACGAGCAACAAGCACCATCAATACCAAAGCTGCAAGTGTTGACGTTTGAAATCCAACTCCTACAATCGGAACACGGATCCATCTACTTGCATTTGCACCCCCTATTGTATTTCCTAATGACAGTGTATATACTAATAATACAATTACAATCGGATACAATAAAACAGCCCCTCCGCTAAAAAAACGGTATGGTATTTTATGCACCGCAAACATAATAGCAAATCCCATCAACAACAAAACCGCATGTTTAATCAAATGCCCCATTGTAGAGCCATTACCAACTACATACACCAAATTAGTACTCGCACTATATACGGGCATAAACGAGAGTATCGCTAACATGGCAACCAGTGCCCATATTACTCTATCCCCCTGTAGATGTTTGAATAAATTATGCATCATTATTATTACGGTTTTACAAATGCCTTACTGCATTTTTAAATTGTCTACCTCTATCTTCATAACCTTCAAATAGATCAAAACTTGCACAGGCAGGAGACAATAATACTGTATCTCCTTTAGACGCTAGTTTGTATGCTGTCTTAACAGCCTCTTCTGCATTTGTTGTTTCAATTAGAAAATCAACTACACCGTCAAAAGTGTGAATAATTTTTGCGTTGTCCACTCCCAAACAGATAATAGCTTTTACTTTCTCTCTCACCAACGGCATTAAATCTAAATAATCATTTCCCTTATCAATACCACCAACTATCCAAACAGTTGGAGATTCCATACATTCTAATGCATAAAAAACAGCATTTACATTGGTTGCTTTAGAATCATTGACATACTGGACTCCATTAATCTTTAAAACCATTTCTAAGCGATGTTCTGCTCCTTCAAAATCTTCTAAACTATCTTTTATCACTTGTTTTCTAGCCCTCATCATCTGAGCTGCTAAAGAAGAAGCCATCGCATTTTTAATATTATGTTTTCCTTTTATTGCTAGTTTAGAAATATCCATTGTTATAATCTCTTTATTTAATATTGTTTGAATTTTATCATCTTTTATATATGCACCTTGACGTGGTTTTTCTTCTTTCAAAGAAAACGGCACCAACTGCGCTTTCACTTTATGACTACTTAGCCATTTTTGTGTTTCAATATCATCTGCATCGTAAATCAAATAATCTTTTTCTGTTTGATTTTTTGTAATCAAGAACTTCGATGTTATATAGTTCTCGTATTTGTAATCATATCTATCTAAATGATCTGGTGATGTGTTTGTAATAATCGCAATATGAGGAGCAAAATTTATGATGCCATCTAACTGAAAACTACTAAGTTCCAATACATAATTCTCATAGTTTTTAGTTGCTACTTGCAATGCAAAACTATCACCGATATTCCCGGCCATTCCGCAATTGAATCCAGCTTTTTTTAATATATGATACAACCACATTGTAGTCGTAGTTTTTCCGTTCGACCCGGTGATTCCAATCAAAGTTGCCTCGGTAAATTTTGAGGCAAACTCAATCTCTGAGATGACGGGAACCCCTTTTTCTTTCAAACTAACCACCAACGGAATTAAATCTGGAATACCTGGACTTTTCATCACAATATCAGCATCCATAATTTTATCCAAACTATGTTTTTGAGATTCAAACTCAATTTGATGACTGACAAGAATCTTTTTATAGGATTCTTTGATTTCTCCTTTATCAGATACAAAAACAGCATAACCTTTTTGTTTCGCCAAAACAGCAGTACCAACACCACTCTCACCTCCCCCAAGTACAACAAGTTTTTCCATCTTATTCTTTCCTTATCTAAGCTTTAATGTCACTACGGTAACGACCGCTAATAACAGACCAATAATAATAAAACGAGCTGCAATTTTGGACTCGTGATAACCTAATTTTTGATAATGATGATGTAAAGGAGCCATTTTAAAAATCCTTTTTCCTACACCATATTTTTTACGAGTATATTTAAAATATCCTACCTGTAGTACTACCGAAAAATTTTCCACAAAAAAGATTCCTGCCAATACAGGTATCAATAATTCTTTACGTGTTGCAACTGCGACAACAGCAATAATAGCCCCAATAGTCAAACTTCCTGTATCTCCCATAAAAACTTGAGCGGGATAGGTATTATACCATAAAAACCCAACCAATCCACCTGAAAAAGCGCTTATGAAAACCACCATTTCACCTGAATTAGGGATATACATAACATCCAAATAATTAGCGAAAATTATATTCCCAGACACCCAAGCGAACACCCCTAGTGTAAGTACAATAATCACAGACGTTCCTGCAGCCAATCCATCAATCCCATCCGTTAAATTAGCTCCATTAGAAACAGCTGTAACAATAAAAATTACAATTGGTATAAAGATCAGCCACCCCCATTTACCCGGAGTGTCACCTAACAAATTTGTTACAACAGAATAATCCAATTCGTTATTTTTCATAAAAGGAAGTGTCGTCTTTATGGCTTTAACCTCCTTACCAAATATTTTTGGCACACCACTCTCTGTCACCAATTGAATTTGATCAGCTGGTAACTTTTCTTTCATAGTAACGTTTGGATTAAAAAACAACATTCCGCCTACGATAATACCAAGACCTACTTGCCCCAGTACCTTAAACTTTCCTTTTAAACCGTCTTTGTCTTTTTTAAACACCTTAATATAATCATCTAAAAAACCAATAGCCCCCATCCAAAGGGTAGTAATCAACAGAATGACGATATAAATATTATCAATTTTAGCAAAAAGCAAGACTGGAATCAATGTTGCAAAAATTATGATTAACCCGCCCATTGTTGGAGTTCCAGATTTTTGCGTCTGTCCTTCTAAACCTAAATCACGCACAGATTCACCTATTTGTTTTTTCCTTAAATAGTTTATCATTCTTTTTCCATAAATTGTAGAAAGTAAAATGGAACAGATAAACGCCAAGGAAGCTCTAAATGTTATGTATTGAAAAACCCCAGCTCCAATCAAATCATAGTTTGTTCTTAGATAATCAAATAAATAATACAGCATACAATTAACTTTTATTTTTATTTCTCTAATTCTTTTATTACAGACTGAATAACTTCTTTATCATCAAAATGTTTTTTTACACCTTGAACATCCTGATAATCTTCATGTCCTTTTCCAGCGACCAAAACTATATCCCCTTTAGAGGCTAATTTTAGCGCCGTTTTTATTGCCTGTTTTCTATCGATGATTGAAAGTGTTTTTTTCTGATTTTCAGAAGAAACACCTTCTTCGATTTGACTTATTATCTCTTGAGGATCTTCGAACCTAGGGTTATCAGATGTAAATATCACTTGATCACTTAACAACGAAGCAATATTCCCCATTTTACTTCTTTTAGAAATATCTCTATCTCCTCCACAACCAACAACAGAAATTACATTTTCCTTACCTGATCGGATTCCTGCTATTGTAGTTAACACATTTTTAAGAGCGTCTGGAGTATGCGCATAATCCACAATTGTCACAATACCTCCTGGAGAGATAGAATACTGGAAACGACCATTTACACTCTCTAATTGACTCATCAACAATAACACTTCTTCTTTAGGCAAGCCTAATTCCGTTGCGACACCATAAATTGCTAATAAATTTGAAACATTAAAATCACCTATAAGTTGTATCCAAACTTCACTTCCATCAACCTGCAGCATCATTCCTGAAAAACTCTTTTCTAAAATTTTCGCTTTATAATCAGCCATTGACCTCAAAGCATAACTCAATTTTCTAGCTTTTGTATTCTGCAATAAAACAAAACCATTCTTATCATCTGCATTTGTCAAGGCAAAAGAATTCTTTGACAAATTGTCGAAAAATCGTTTTTTAACATCTCTATATTCGGCAAAGGTTTTATGATAATCTAAATGATCATGGGATAAATTTGTAAAAACCCCTCCATCAAAGTCCAATCCTTCAGTTCTATTTTGATGAATACCATGAGAACTAACCTCCATAAAACAATGAGTAACACCTGCCTCCAACATTTGATTTAAATACGAATTGATTGTAACTGAATCTGGAGTTGTATGAGTAGCCTCATAACTATCTTCACTAATTCTTATTTTTACCGTAGACAACAATCCTGATGTAAATCCAGCTTTTTGAAATAAATTATATAGCAAAGTAGCTACTGTGGTTTTACCATTTGTTCCTGTAACTCCAATTAGTTTTAACTTAGAAGATGGTTTATCGAAAAAATTGGATGCCAAATGCGCTAAGGCATGATCACTATTTACTACTTTTATATAAACAATACTGTCTATTAAGTCTTTTGGAAACTCCTGACAAACGATCGCTAACGCTCCTAATTGAATTGCCTTTTCTATAAAGAGATGGCCATCAAAAGAAATTCCTTTCTGTGCAACAAATAAATCTCCAGATTTTATTTTTCTCGAATCAAACACAATAGCATTTATCTGAACACAAGCATTCCCTCTTTGCTCAAGAATAACAACTCCATCAAGTATGTTTTTTAACTCTTTCATCTTAACTTAATTTCAAAACTATAGTTGATCCTTTTTGAATTTTTATGCCTTTTCGAACAGACTGCGACTTTACCGTTCCAACACCTTCATAAATCACTTTCATTCCTAAATTTTCTAACACTGATATAGCATCCATACCCGCCATACCTCGAACGTCTGGAATAGTTTTTAACTCGCTATTTAACAACGAATAATATTCTTCAGAATCAATTCGAAACTCTTCTATTTGAGGGCTTTTATTTTGGACCTCTCTTTTAATTGGAGCAGAGGCATACATTTTTTGTGCTATCTTTTTAAACACTGGAGCTGCAACGGTTGAACCATAATACCCTTTCTTTTTATCAGGGTTATGAATCACAACTATACAAGAATACTTCGGAGCATCTGCAGGAAAAAATCCTACAAACGAAGCCGTATATTCTTTATTTGAATAATATCCTCCTTGGATTTCTCCATTTTTATCTTTAGTTACTGGAATGTATTTTTTAGCCGTACCTGTTTTACCAGCCATTGAAAAATTAGGTGTATAAATATTAGTAGCCGTACCTTGTTCCACAACCTTTTCTAATACTCTCCTCAATTTTTTAACCGTTTCCATAGAAGCAATTCTCGGATTGATTACTTGAGTTTCAAAAACCTTATCAATCTTTCCCTCTGTCCTCAATGCAGTCACAAATTTTGGCTTCACCATTATGCCATTGTTAGCAATCGCATTATAAAAAGTTAATATCTGTAAGGGAGTCATAGAAACCCCATAACCCCAGGCCATCCATTCCAAAGAAATACCACTCCATCTTTTTTTGTCTTTTGGTGATGGAATATAAGGATCACCCTCTCCTTTAATCGCTAATCCTAATTTTGAACCTAAACCAATTTCATTAACTGCATCAACAAATTTTTGTGGATTTTTTTTATAGTGTTTTTGAATTAATTTAACGATACCTACATTAGAAGAAACCTCAATAACACGCCCTGCAGAAATCTTTCCATAACCTCCCCAACGCGAATCTTCAACTTTTTTTCCATGAATGAAAATTCTTCCTTTTTCCGTGTCAACTACCGTACTCGTATCAAGCACTTTATCCTCTAAAGCAATCAACAAACTAGCTACTTTAAAAGTAGACCCAGGTTCATGAGACTCCCAAACAGCATAATTTCTCTTCTCGTAATATTTTTCTTCAGGGGTTCTACCCAAATTCGCAATTGCTTTTATAGAACCTGTACTTGTCTCCATAACAACCACACAACCGTGATCTGCCTCAAATTTTTCTAACTGCTCTAACAACGCATGATGTGCAATATCCTGTACATTTATATCAATTGTGGTAATTACATCACTACCATCCTTAGGCTCCACTTCATTATTATCATTAATTGGCTTCCATAGATTTTTAGCAATTTTCTGCTTCATTCTCCAACCTACACTTCCTTCTAAATAATCTGTATACGCACCTTCTATCCCAACTTCGCCTCGATAATCATCATAACCAATCGTTCTTTCTGCTATTTTCCCTATCGGGTGCTCACGCACCGTTCTTTGCTCAGCTATAAAACCTCCTTTATAGGGCCCTAGATTAAAAATGGGAAAATTCTTCACTTTCAAATAATCCATATACCCTAAGTTCTTAGCTACATTCAGGTAACGATTTCTCGATCTTCTAGCCTTTCTAAAATAAGCTTGATAATAAGTTGCAGTTCTTCCAAACATCGCAGACATTGACTCAGACAGAGAGTGAATGTTTTTTTCAAATACCGCATCCTTTACCGTAACTACATCCATTCGAATGTCATATTTTGACATAGAAGTAGCGAGTAAGCTGCCTCTGGCAGAAACCACATTGCCTCGATTGTAAAAGATTGTATCTTTTCGAATTGTTCTATGTGCAGACATATCACGATATTTATCACCTTCTAAGTATTGAATACGTGTGATTTCAGCAAAAATTACTAACAAAAAAAAAGTCATCAAGACAACTACAATCGATAGTCTGCTTAATATGCCTTTTTTTTTAGTGCTCACTTTTAATTCGTTTTTACTGTTACTTTAATTTTTATCGGTGGTCTTGTAGGTGACCCCAAACCTCTTTCTTTCAACTTCTTTACTACGGAGGATTCCATTTTCATCCGTGTTAAATAAGTTCCTGAATCTATATATAATGCCTTTAGCTTCCTCATTTCAATATTCATTCTGGAAATCTCCATCACCTTCCGATCCGCACTATGCGAACTTGAAATCATAAATAGCAACAGAGAAACCACAAACAAAATAATTCTCCAATTTTTAAAAGCACCTTTATTTACTAAAAACCCTCCTTTTAAAACATCATAGAATTTCATCTTATTTTTTTTTCTTAGGAGTCGCTATTCGAAGCTTAGCACTTCTTGCTCTATTATTTGCTTTTATCTCTTCGTGTGTTGGAATAATCATCTTGCCAATATTTTTTAACGGAACATCAATATTTCCATAAAAATCCTTTTCAGGCTCCCCTTCAAATAATCCATTTTTAATAAAACGCTTTACCAACCTATCTTCTAATGAATGATAAGAAATCACACTTAGCCGACCATCCATATTCAACAATTTAGGAGTCTGCAACAGAAATTTCTTTAACACTTCCAGCTCTTGATTTACCTCTATTCGAATTGCCTGAAAAATTTGCGCCAATATTTTATGTTCTTTTGCTTTAGGAAGAAACTGCTGTAATACTTCTTTCAGTCTAAAACTTGTAACTATCCTCTCTACACTTCTCTCTTCAGATATCTTAGCAGCCAAAGCTCTTGCGTTACGCAACTCGCCATACTGAAAAAGAACATCACTCAATTTCTTTTCACTATATGTATTCACTACTTTATAGGCAGACAACTCATCCATTTTATTCATTCTCATATCTAGATCAGCATCAAAACGAGTAGAGAACCCTCTTTCCGCAACATTAAACTGATGAGAAGAAACGCCTAAATCACCAAGAATTCCATCGACCTTGATTACCCCATAAAAACGAAGAAACCTTGATATATATCTAAAATTTTCCTGAATCAAAACAAAACGACTATCATCAATTATATTTCTTTGCGCATCAGGATCCTGATCAAACGCAAACAACCTTCCTTTATCACCTAAACGACTTAAAATCTCACGAGAATGACCTCCACCTCCAAACGTAACATCAACATAAATCCCATCAGGCTTAACACCTAAGCCGTCTACGCTTTCTTTTAACAATACAGGATTATGATACTCTTCCATCCTCTTCGTTATTTAAAGCCCCCATTACTTCTTCAGCCAATTCAGCAAAATCAACAGTAGCCTCATCTATAGCGTGCTCATATTTACCTTTATCCCAAATTTCAATAATTGAAATCGAAGAAGACATAACCACCTCTTTGGTTATTCCCGAAAAAGCCAATAAATCTTTTGGAATCAACAACCTTCCAGTTGCGTCTAACTCTATCATTTTAACTCCCGCCGTAAAACGCCGAATAAAATCATTGTTTTTCTTAACAAAACGATTCAAACTATTCATCTGAGCCATTACCGCATTCCATTCCTTAATTGGATACAATTCCAAACAGGGCTGAAAAACAGATCTCTTCAACACAAAACCCTCATGCAAAATAGGATCCAACTGCTTTTTTAAAGCAGCAGACAAGAGCATTCTTCCTTTAGAATCAGCCTTACATTCATATGTTCCTACTATACTTTCCAAGTTTCAATATTAATTGTTACAGAAACCAAAAGTAAGGTTTTTTTTACCACTATTCACCACTATCCCCCACATTGTTAATAAATAATAATTACTTACACTAATTCTCATAGTTCATTCATAGTGTGGAACTTAAAAAGCAAATTCTAAAGAAAAAGAACAAACAGTCTTTAAATCATTTTTAGCGAAAAAAAGAGTACATTTGCAAACGTAAAAAAGATTATAAATGACCAATAACATTATCACAGAAGGAGAATTTACTTACAGTGAAGGCGGCGAAGGAAAAGCCATAGTTCTCCTACACGGTTTAATGGGAACAACTAGTATGTTCGATAGAGTTTTCGAATATTTCGTCAACAATGGATACAGAGTTCTTGTACCTGAATTACCTATTTACAGCTTACCACTGCTTAAGACAAATGTGAAACACTTTTCACAATTTATCAAACGATTTATTGAACACAAAAACTTAGATCGTCCTATCATAATAGGAAATTCATTAGGCGGACATATTGCATTATACATAACTAAAGACTACCCTGAAATAGTTAGTGATTTAGTGCTAACTGGAAGTTCTGGTTTATACGAAAATGCTATGGGTGATAGTTACCCTAAAAGAGGAGATAGATCATATGTAAGAAAAAAAGCAGAAATGGTTTTCTACGATCCGAAAACGGCTACAGAATCGATGGTTGATGATCTTTTTGAGATTGTTAACGATAGAGGAAGCGTATTGAGGATACTTTCACTTGCCAGAAGTGCTATTAGACACAATATGGCTAAAGATTTACCAGATATGAAACTGGAAACATGCTTGGTCTGGGGAAAACAAGATGCCGTAACACCTCCAGAAGTTGCAGCTGATTTCAACAAATTAATGCCGAATTCAGAATTATTTTGGATTGATAAATGCGGTCATGCTCCAATGGCCGAGCATCCTGAACAATTCAACAAAATTGTTCATGACTGGATGATAAAACACAATATTTAAAACGAACAAACAAGCACAAATTTTATTAAAATTTGTGCTTGTTTTTTATAAACATAGTTATGAAAATCAAAACTGCTGCTTTTGAAATCAGTAATTCTGATGTTAAAAAATGCCCTAAAGAGCGCATCCCTGAGTATTCATTTATTGGGCGATCTAACGTAGGCAAATCTTCTTTGATTAACATGTTGACTAGCAACAGAAAACTAGCTAAAACATCTGGAACACCAGGAAAAACACAATTGATCAATCATTTTAAAATAAATGACAATTGGTTTTTGGTAGATTTACCTGGTTATGGTTATGCTAGGGTTTCAAAAAAAGTAAAAAGAATTTTTCAATCTTTTATTAAAAATTATTTTTTACAGAGAGAGCAGCTAATTTGTTCTTTTGTTTTAATAGACTCTAGACACGAGCCACAAAGAATTGACATAGACTTTATGCAGTTTTTAGGAGAAAATAGAATTCCATTCTGCATTATTTTCACTAAGGCAGACAAATTATCTCCTACGGTCTTAAAAAGAAATATTGACACCTATAAAGAGAAATTATTAGCAGATTCTTGGGAAATATTCCCAAATTATTTTGTAACCTCCGCAACTTCAAAAAAAGGAAAAGATTCTGTCTTAGAGTTTATCGATAAAGTGAATCAAAATCTAAAACACGACTAACAAACTAGCTTCTAATTTTGAAATCCTCAGCCAAAAACATCGATATCCTTTTTGAAGACAATCATTTAATCATTGTTAACAAAAGAACTGGGGATTTGGTTCAAGGAGACAAAACAGGAGACACCCCATTAAACGACATCCTAAAAGAATACATCAAAGTAAAATACAATAAACCTGGAAATGTATATCTAGGAGTTGTACATCGTTTGGACAGACCTACAACTGGTATTGTTATTTTTGCAAAAACATCAAAAGCATTAGAACGTTTGAATAAAATGCTCCGAGATAAAACCATCGACAAAACCTACTGGGCTGTAGTAAAAAACAAGCCATCAAAACCTTTAGACACACTTGTCAACTATCTCCGAAAAAACCCAAAGAATAATAAAGCAACTGTTTTTAACAAAGAAACAAAAGACACCAAAAAGGCGATATTACACTACAAGACATTAAAAAGTCTAGATAATTACCACCTATTAGAAATAGATTTAGAAACAGGTAGACATCATCAAATTCGCGCTCAATTATCTAACATCAATTCTCCCATTAAAGGAGATTTGAAATACGGTTTTAACAGAAGCAATAAAAATGCTGGTATTCATTTACATGCACGTAGAATTAATTTCATTCATCCTGTAAGTAAAGTGCCTATTGAAATAATTGCACCCACACCTAAAGACCCTATCTGGGACGCTTGTCATTTAACCAAGAATTGAAAAAGTTCTGGATTATCATTTAGGTACTCACCTAAGAATCCTTTTTCCTTCATTCGTAAAAGTAAAGGTTTAAAATCTTCTTTATTCTTAAGTTCAATACCAACTATGGCAGAACCTTTATCTCTATTGTTTTTCTTAGTGTATTCAAAATATGTAATATCATCGTTTGAACCTAAAGCATCCACCACAAATTCCTTTAAAGCTCCTGCACGTTGCGGAAAACGAATGATAAAATAATGCTTTAAACCTTTATGTAAAAGAGAACGTTCTTTCATCTCTTCCATTCGAGTAATATCATTATTCCCTCCGCTTACAATACAAACTACATTTTTCCCTTTTATTTCTTCTCTATACAAGTCTAAAGCAGTTATAGAGAGTGCCCCCGCAGGCTCAACAACCAAAGCATTTTCATTATACACTTTTAATATTGTAGAACAAACAGCCCCTTCAGAAACTGTATTCGCTTCATACAACAACTTTTTACAAATCTCAAAAGAAATATCACCCATTCGTTTTACTGCCGCACCGTCAACGAATCTCTCAATAGAATCTAAAGTAGTATTCACCCCCTTTTCTAAAGAGACATTTAAGGAAGGTGCTCCATCGGGTTCAATTCCGATAATTTTTGTCGAAGGACTTAATACATGAAATACACTAGAAACACCAGCTGCCAAACCACCACCGCCTACTGGAAGAAATAAATAATCAATAGATTCTTTAGTTTGATCTATAATCTCTAAGCCTACAGTACCTTGACCGGCTATTACATCTAAATCATCAAAAGGATGTACAAATGTAGCTTTATTCTTTATGCAATATATAGAAGCTGCTTCATAACTAGCATCATAAGTATCGCCCACCAATACAACCTCCACATAAGATTGTCCAAACATATGAACTTGACCAATCTTTTGACTAGAAGTAGTGATAGGCATAAAAACGACACATGGAACCTTTAGTTTTTGACAGGCAATAGCAACTCCTTGAGCATGGTTTCCCGCACTAGCACATACCACTCCGTTTTGTAATTCTGTTTTACTAAGGTTTTTGATTCTATTGTAAGCACCTCTAATTTTGTAAGAACGGACTACTTGTAAATCCTCACGTTTAAAGGAAATAGTTGCGTCATAATTTTTAGAATAATTCTCCATATAGTCCAAAGGTGTCCTTTGAACTACTTTTTTTATATTTTTCTGTGCTTTTAACACAGCTTCAATTTTGATCATAATACTTTTCCTTTTAAATATAAAACTCATTTTTTCTTTTGTTCTTAGATAAACTAAGAAAGGCTTACTCCGAATGAAGTGACAAAAATAAATTTCATGAGCTTTTTTTCTTGCTATAAAACAAAAGAGTCATATTCTAATCCTATAAAATAACTTTCCTTGGTATTCATTTAAGCCCTGAATTGTATCTGCTTTATACTTATAAAACACACCTTATCTACCTGACTTCAAAAATAAGAAGATTGTTAAATAAATCATTAATTTTCTAATATTTAAATAAAAAAAACCTAATAAACTTTAGAGTCTATCAGGCTTTAGAATATTAAAAATATAAAACTATACGATTTTTTTCATTGCTGTCATAGATTCTCTCAAGTATTCACCAATTTCCTCAACACCATGCTCTCTAATAGCAGCGTTAATCTCAATCAATTCTTTATTATCTACACCATTATCACCGTCGTTAAAAGGTTTTCCAATTAAATTAATTGATGTATTCTTAACGTATTCAGCAATTAAAGGTTTTGCTGCATGATCAAACAAATAACATCCGTACTCTGCAGTATCAGAAATCACACTGTTCATTTCATATAATTTCTTTCTAGCGATTGTATTTGCAATTAATGGAGTTTCGTGTAACGACTCGTAGTATGCAGACTCATCAATAATTCCAGATTCAACCATTGCCTCAAAAGCCAACTCAACACCAGATTTTACCATAGCAACCATTAGTACTCCATTGTCAAAATATTCTTGCTCAGAAATCTCAATATCAGCAGCAGCCGTTTTTTCAAAATTAGTATCTCCTGTTGCAGCTCTCCAAGTCAATAAGTTTTTATCATCATTTGCCCAGTCTTCCATCATTGTTTTAGAGAAATGACCTGACATAATATCATCCATATGCTTTTGGAACAATGGACGCATGATATCTTTTAAATCTTCAGATGCTTTAAACGCAGCAATTTTTGCTGGGTTAGACAACCTGTCCATCATATTTGTAATACCACCATATTTTAGAGCCTCAGTAATAGTTTCCCATCCGAATTGAACTAATTTAGAAGCATAACCTGCATCAACCCCTTCTTCAACCATTTTATCGAAACACAAGATAGAACCTGTCTGTAGCAATCCACAAAGGATTGTTTGCTCTCCCATTAAATCAGACTTAACCTCAGCAACAAAAGAAGATTTTAAAACTCCAGCAGTATGACCACCAGTTCCAACAGCATATGCTTTGGCATAATCCCATCCTTTTCCTTCTGGATCGTTCTCTGGATGAACAGCAATTAAAGTAGGCACTCCGAATCCTCTTTTGAATTCTTCCCTCACCTCTGATCCTGGTGACTTAGGCGCAACCATAATTACAGTAATATCTTTTCTTACTTGCATTCCTTCTTCAACTATATTGAATCCATGAGAATAAGATAAAGTAGCTCCTTTTTTCATCAATGGCATCACTGCAGTTACCACAGCAGTATGCTGTTTGTCTGGAGTTAAATTGATTAACAAATCAGCCGCAGGGATCATCTCTTCGTAAGTCCCTACTTCAAATCCATTTTCAGCTGCATTGATGTAAGATTGTCTTTTTTCAGTAATCGCAGCTGGCCTTAATGTATAAGACACATCTAATCCTGAATCTTTCATGTTTAACCCTTGGTTTAATCCTTGAGCTCCACATCCAATAATAACTATTTTTTTACCTTTCAACACTGCTACACCTCCATCAAAATCTGATTTTTCCATGAATTCACATTGTCCCAATTGTTCCAATTGCTCACGTAAAGAAAGTGTGTTAAAATAATTTGCCATTTTTCTTATGTTTGTTAATTTATTTAAAATTAAATGATTGCCCCAAATTGATTCAATCAATTATTATTTTTTATCCTGTTTACAAAAATATAAAAACCTTTTTTTATTTCAGTATAAATCCACAAATATTGCACTGTTTTTTTTGAATACCACCTAAAGACTGGGTTCTAATTATATTGAAAAATTATTGAGTATTTGTTTTATAAAAACAAGCCAAGAGATAAAACAACATTCCAGAATCTCCCTTTAGAAGTTCAAAACGGATTATTGACCGACTTACTCATATGCCAAAAACCCTAAGGTAAGATTCTCAAAAGCAAGATAAGGTAGCGGTCTAGAAACGAGAGATAAATGAGAGTTCTAAAACATAAATAGACAACCGACTATGGCTACTATAAAAATCACAAATCATACTGAACTGCACCTAATATCTGTGTTCATTTAGTCATAACTACCAAATATTTAATATTTTAGTTTGACTTTCTTGAAACAAAAAAATATCATTTTTCACTTTCCCTAAAAGCAACTTTCCTATGGGAGATCCAGGAGAAATCACAAAATAGATTTCATTGTCTAGCTCAATTTTACCGACACTAATTCCTATAAAATAATTAACGCTCTCCGTTTTTACAACTGAGCCTAAACTACCTGCTTCGCAAATTTTCGCCGAATTAATTTTTTCAACTACTAATTTCATTTGATCAACCTCACTCAATTGCTGTCCTGCTTTCTCCATTTCTAATTGCAGCATAGCCCTACCTGTTTCATGTTTATCTCCTGCAGAACTTTTAGATTCAGACTCCAACGCTTCTTGATTTGATTGCACTGTCTTTAGAATCGTATTTAATTTCGATTTCACAAAGTCTGCACAAACAACCTTTAACCTTTCTTTTACTTCTAACTTGGTCATTTAAAATCAAATTTAATTGTATATCTATTACGGGTTGTTTTTAGCAAAATTATTTAAATTCGTGATAGAGATCCATCCAAGTTAGTTGCTTCCATTTTTCTTTAACAAAAGGTTGAGGAGTCCCATCAGTAGATCTGCCATTTTTAATAATCTCAGTAATTTTTTCCTTTAGTTTTTCCACAATATTAGGATATTTAAAATAGAGGTTTGTGGTTTCCCCTGGATCATTTTCCATATTGTATAACTCATATAATGCCTCTCCTTCTTTTGGTTCCACAACAACTGGTTTTAAAGAGCCTCCAGAACCTCTAAGCATATTCAATTTCCATTTTCCTTCTCTAATTGCAAAATGCCCTGTAATAGAATGGTGAATTACCGCTCTATCTACAGTTGCGTCTTTGTTTTTCATCATTGGATACAAACTATAACTATCTTCTCCCTCATTATCAGCAAGTTCAACACCAATAATATCTGCAATGGTTGCTAAATAATCAGATTGACAAACAGGCTCATCTACTTTTAATCCCGCATTGATAGCATTTGGCCAACGCATTAAAAATGGAACTCTGTGTCCTCCTTCATAAATATCTCTTTTTCCTCCTTTAAAATTCATACAACTATAATGTTGGTAAGTATCCCTTTGGTATTTATAATTACTCTCAGCCCCATTATCTGACGAAAAAATAACCAAAGTGTTTTCTTCCAAACCATTTGCTTTTAAAGCATCTAAAACCTGTCCTACACGAAAGTCTGTTTCTTGCATAAAATCTCCATAATTTCCACAGTCACTTTTTCCTTGAAAATCAGGATGTGTACAATGAGGTAAATGTGGACTTGTTAAAGGAAAATACAAAAAGAAAGGCTTACCATTCTTTGCTTCACTTGAAGATTTATTAATATACTCAACCGCTTTATTAGCAAAAGTTTCTAATACCAGTTCATCATTAAATGACGGAGCAACTTCCACATAACCTCTACCGAGTTCTTTTTCATAAGGTGGAGTCATTCTATAAGTACGAGGAGTTATATTCATTTTCTTTTTTGTAAACAACGTCGGAGCATCCAATACTCGATCATTCTCTAAATAAGTTAATATCCCGTAATTCATAGATGCAGAGATCCCAAAGAAATAGTCGAAACCTTTTTCAATAGGTCCATCTGTAAACGGCTTAGACCAGTCTCTTCCTTTTCCTTTTTCTCCTTCGAATTCCATTTGAAGATGCCACTTACCAATCATTGCTGTATTATAACCATTCTCTTTTAAAAGTGATGCAATAGTCGTTCTATCTTTCTCTATCAAACACGGTCCATCAGCACCTAAAACTCCTTTTTTCAACGAAGTCCTCCAACTATAACGCCCTGTTAACAAGGTATACCTAGAGGGAGTACATACTGCATCACTACTATGTCCATCAGTAAACACAACTCCTTCATTAGCCAACTTATCCATATTTGGAGTTTTAAATTTGGCATTTGGGTTAAGCGCACTTACATCACCAACTCCTTGGTCATCTGTATAAATAATAATGATGTTTGGTTTTTCATCTAGCTGATCATTTTCCTGAGCTAATAAGTTATTTACATTGCTTATCAAACAGATTAGAAAAACTAAAAATTGAGGTATTATTTTTTTCATTTATATTTTATATTTATTTGTCAAAAACTATTAATCAACTACCTGTTTTATATAACAAAAAGTTTTTTATTTTTTCTCTATATAAACATAATTAGCAGGATACACCCTACCAAGTTCATCAATCAATTGTGCTTCCATATCATATTTCCCAGCAGGAATTTTTCCTTTAAATGTAACCTCATCGGCTCCTTTTTTAATATCTAAAGTTTTAGAAATATTAGCAACATATAAAAATGCTTTTTTCATGTCAGATTTCACACTTGCTGGGGAAGTTTTATCCAAAATAATCGCTTTTTCCTGAGCAGGAAAAGTTGCATTTATAGCCAAATTACTTTCTCTAGGAAATCTACGTAGACTTATAGTATACTCACCATCTTCTACAAACTCAATTTTCCACTTACCAGAAGATTGCTCTGGTACTCTTGCTCCATCTTGATGCCATGAAGAGGCATATTTACCAACAATCATATCGTGCGCAGAAATTCGACTAGGATTTTCCTTTTCGGATCCCACTTTGATATATGCATATTTTTGGTTCACCTCCTCATCTACAAAAGACTTCCACCATTTTTCATAACCTACAGACATGCGACTGGCAACTTCGGGATAATCTTTAATTACATTATTTTCTTGTCCTAAATCGATACGCATATCGTAAAGTTTATTTCCATCAACCAAACGCCAATTATCATCCATAACAGTATACTTCCTGTACTTGATTAAGTTCTGTTCTCTCTGAGTGTCCATATATAAAATCCTATTTTCCCATTCAGGATTTTCATTTACTAATAAAGGTTTTAAACTTTTTCCATCTAATTCTTTAATCGGGTTAAAGTCTAGACCTAATAAATCCACAAAGGTTGGTAACAAATCATAATGTGCTACTAGATGATCTATGTCTTTCCCTCCTGTAAGTTGCCCATCTGGCCATCTGATATAGAGAGGAACTCTATGACCTCCATCATATTGACTTCCCTTTCCTCCTCTCAATCCAGCATTATAAACACTTCTACCAGCAGCAGTTCCGTTATCTGAAGTATAAATAAGAATGGTATTATCTGCTATTCCTAAGTCATCTAATTTATCTTCAAGCTTTTTAAAATTCTCGTCTATATTGGTAATCATTCCATAAAATCTTAAAGCTCTAGGATGTATCCCTTGATATTCATCTACTGGATACATATCAATATATTTTTCAGGAACGTTATAAGGTGAATGAGGTGCATTAGTAGATATATAACAGAAAAAAGGATTATCTTTGTTCTTTTCTATAAAACCCAAAGCTTCAGAAAAGAAAACATCTGTACAATATCCATTATACTTTTCAGTAACTCCATTATGCCAATAAGTGTCATCAAAGTAATCATTCCCCCAATAATCAGGACCTTGACCTATACCTCCTCCACCAAGTCTAAGAACTTCATGAAACCCTCTATCTTCAGGACGATACGGATAATTATCTCCTAAATGCCATTTTCCAAACATCGCATTTGTATATCCATTTTGAGCAAATATTTGAGGTAGAATAACCTCATCTTCAAACAAAATAGATCGTCCATTTATCGTATGAAATACATTTACTCGGTTGCAATGCCTCCCCGACATTAAAGAGCCTCTAGTTGGCGCACAAGTAGTTGACACATGATAATTCGTAAAACGTACTGCTTGACTATAAAAAGCATCAATATTTGGCGTTTTTATATAAGGATTTCCTTCACAAGCAAGATCACCTTTACCCTGATCGTCTGTAATTACAATAATTACATTTGGTTTTTGTTTTAAGGCTAATTTATTTTGACCAAAGAATAGTCCAATATTACCAAGAATTACAAAAATTAACAACCAGCTTCTTTTTTCCATTTTTATTTAATTTATATTCTTAAAATCTCATCTTAATTATTACTTGGTTTAATTCCATAACCTGTATGGGTTATTGTGATTTTTCATTTGTTCTAGTAACAATGCTTTCATTTTGATGACTTTTTTATTTTAAGTTTTCTCTTTACAACTTGTAAAACAAAACCAATTATTAAAAGTTGCTTTATCAAACTATGCAGACTACTTTATATTAAATTATTATTTTGCAGGATTCATTTTTTCAACCGATACAAAATAAGCCCCTAATTCCTTTTTATTATCCAAAGTAAACCATGTTTGAAGTTGTGTTTCACCTTTTGTTAATTTCACAGTAAACTCAACAAATTCTGCTTCAGGATTCACAGTGCTTACTTGTTCAATACCTTGAATACTAATTCTAGCTTTATTAATACTTAACGATTTGCCTGGTTTACTAGCAGTTACACTTGTATTAGGTAAAGCAGGACGAATAGGTGCTTTCGCATTTAAAGCTAAATGTGTTTCTTCTGGCCAACGTCGAAGCTTTAATTTGTAAATTCCGCTTTCTGCTATTTTCAACATCCAATAACCATTGTCTATATAGCCAGTTCTTATATGTCTTTGATGCCAAGGACTTGCTTCACTTTCGGTGTGCCAATCATGACAATACAACTTTACAGGATTTTCTGCTTTATGACCTATGTATATATATGGCTGATCCTTATAACTTGGAGATATCTCTTTCCACCAAGCATCATATGCTATTTTTAACTCAGTCATTTTTTCTGGATGCTGATCAGCTATATTTGTTCTTTGCTCAGGGTCTGTTTTTAAATCATACAATTCAATTCCGTCAATCAATCTCCAACTACCTTGCATTAAAGATGTTCTCCTCCAAGGTTCTGGAACTTCAACACGCTGTGAGTTTACAATCACAATTCTGTCTTCAAACTCCGTATTGTCTCCATTTATTAATGGCACTAAACTCTGACCATCAAATTTAATATCTGAACTAACTTTTAACTTACATAAATCTACAAGTGTTGGCAATATATCATAATTTGCTGTTAAATCGTCAATGTCTTTACCAACGGTGATGCCACCGTCTTTCCAATGAATAAAAAGAGGTACTCGATGACCTCCTTCATATTTACTTGCCTTGATTCCTCGCATTCCAGCATTATAGCCTTTTGTAACAAAACCGTCCAATCTATGTCCTTCAACTTTAGCTCCTTGAGCTGTACCATTATCAGTGGTAAAAATCAATATAGTATTGTCTAATAATTTACTAGTTCTTAAATAATCTACTAGTTTACCAATGTTTTCATCTATGTTGGCAATCATCCCATAAAAAGGAGGATAATGAATATTTTCATTATCCATATAAGGTTCTATATACTTATTTTCTACAAAATAAGGAGAGTGCGCTGCATTCGTTGGTAAATAGCAAAAGAATGGCTCATCCTTATTTGACTCTATGAACTTTATAGCTTCAGAAAACCAGATATTTGTACAATAACCTTCATGTTTTTCAAGCTTACCGTTATGAATATACATATCATCAAAATAATCATTATCAAAATAATCCATCGTCTGTCCCATACCACCACCTCCATGGCTTAAAACCTCATCAAACCCTTTATCTTCAGGTCGGAATGGATAATTATCTCCCAAATGCCATTTTCCAAACATAGACGTTTTGTATCCATTTTCTTTGAAAATTTGAGCCATTGTAGTTTCTCTTTCTAACAGTAACGAACGTCCGTTAACCGTATGCCAGACCCCTGTTCTGTTATTATGGTGCCCAGTCAATAAAGCCGCTCTAGTTGGAGCACATGTAGGGCTTACATGATAATCGGTAAATCTTGCACTAATTCCATGAAGCTCATCAATATTTGGAGTTTTTATATATTTATTACCTAAGGCAGCAATATCACCATAACCTTGATCATCCACCAAAATAAGGATAACGTTAGGTTTCGCTTCTTTTTCTGTAGTCTTATTTTTTTCAGATTTACAAGATGTAAATATTAGTGTACTTATTAATATTCCAATATAGAATGTGTAAGGCTTCATTTTTATATATTTAATTTATACCGTTGTAATTAGTGCGTTTTTTTATAAACTAATATCGACAATATATTATTTTTATTTAACACTATAAAAGTATTACATTTATAATAACATTACTATAAATTATCATCCCAACACTATAAATCATATGTCTATATGAAAAAATAAATCTACAATTTTATTTCTCAACTTAGCATCTGCAAAGTATTGAAATTCCATAATTTAGGATTTCAAAAAACATTCTTTTATTTTTTTGTTGAAATGGTTTTATAAATCACATTGTTTTTATACCAATTTGACATTTAAATCGATATTACTTCTCAATTTCGGTGTAATGTAATTATTATTTTCAAACATTAGTGTCCGCTAAACATTTTTAAAAGTGGGATTTCCTTACAGGATTTCCCACTTTAGTGGAACTCCAATAATTAAGCAAGTTTTAAAATTCATTTTACCCACCGATATTTCTCGGACAGCCAAAACCTTCAATAGTGATAGATATTACAAAACCTTTAAAACTTACGAGCATTTAGTAACAATGCTATACGTTACAATGAGTGATGTATCCTCGCTTAGATAACTTTCTACAGTTTTACTTGCTTGTGAAGGGCGCATCAGTCATTTAAACCTAAACCATTTCCCAAAACGAAGTACCTTATCAGATGCCAACGCAAAAAGATCTAGCGAAGTCTTTGGTGCTATCTATGCCAAATTATTTA
>NZ_JBAHZZ010000135.1:0-12717 GCF_037132785.1 Flavicella sp.
ATAGTCCTTGTCTATTATTTTTGAAATGCGATCCCAATCGATAAGAATATTTATTTGACTAAAAAATATAGCTTTTATCTTTCTTGTACGTAAGTCACAAATGCTATCTGCAAAAGTAGGTGTTATTTGTAGTTTCATGGCTTGAATATACATCTTAATAAGCTAACAGACAATTATTTACACCCTAAGTTTGGGTCTTTGTTTTTGTAATGTACCTTGCAACGGTCTTAATTATTATATCATTATTTTCTATTTGGTTTGTGTTTAATGTAACTCGCTCTATTTCAGTACATAGAGTTATTAAAACAATATAGTTTTGTTGTATATACAAGAATTGTTTTTTAAATAGTTACTTAATTCAAATAAACGTGTATATTTGTTGTGTTGATAAAAGTTGTATATACAAATGTCTATAGAAGAGCAATTAAATAGTACCAGTAAATATGATCCTTTAAAAAAAATTATTTTGAATATCATGTATACTGGAAGTTGGGTAAATGAGAAATCTAGTGTTTTTTTTAAACAATATGATTTAACTTCTCAGCAATTTAATATTCTTAGAATATTAAGAGGTCAGAAGGGAAATCCAATTAATTTACGGGATGTTCAAGAACGAATGATTTCTAAGATGAGTAATACGACAAGATTGATTGATAAACTACGATTAAAGGGAATGGTTACAAGAGAGCAATGTGAATCAAACAGAAGGAAAATAGATATTGTGATTACTGAAAAAGGCATGAGTTTATTAAAAGAAATTGATACAACCATTTCTAGTCATGAAATGAGTATTTCACAAAATTTATCGTGTGTAGAGGCTGAACAATTAAATGAATTATTAAATAAATTAAGAGTGAATAATAAATAATTAATACGTGAAAAATGAAAACAAAAGTGGTGAAATTAACAGCTGTTGCATTGGTTGCATTCATTGGAATGTCGTTTAGTGTACTGAAAAATGAAGTAAAACAAATTAAAACTAGAGAAAGTAAAGTTTCTTGGATTGGAAAAAAGGAAATTGGTAGTGATCACCAGGGCACCATCAATATTAAAAGTGGTTTTTTAGAATTTAAGAAGGATCAGTTAGTTGGAGGAGAAATTAGTATAGATATGAGCTCTATAACTGTTACTAGTTTAGAAGGAAACGGCAAAAAAAAATTAGAAAATCATTTAAAAACAGATGATTTTTTTGGAACTGATAATTTCAAAACATCTAATCTGATTTTTACAAAAGTAACAGGAGATAATGGACAATATAATATAACAGGAGATTTTACAATTAAAGGAATAACGAAATCTATTACTTTTGATTTAAATATAACGGGTAGTACGGCAACTGCAAACTTAGAAATTGATCGAACTATATATGGAATCAAATATGGTTCATCAAGCTTTTTTGATGATTTAAAGGATAAGGCAATTAAAAACAACTTTGAATTAAACGTTAAATTAGTTTTTTAAAACAATTTTAAATTAAAAAAAAAGCCGTCAATTTGACGGCTTTTTTTATGCTTTAATTTTAGCTAAATATTTTTTATCAACGTAAAAAGTTCCAAATGGGACTAGTGATGAAAATATAATAATTAAAAAATCTTTGATTTTCCAGTTTTCTTTGAATTTAAAGACGCAAGTGAATAAAACATAAGCAATAAATAAGATTCCATGTGCCATTCCAACGATTTCAACTAACAAAGGTTTCTCGAAAATATACTTAAGAGGCATTGCTATTCCAAAAAGCAGTAATAAAGAAATTCCCTCAGAAATACTGGTAAACCTAAAAAGTTTAAGACTGTTCATAATTTAAAAATTTCAGCAAAGATAAAGATATCAGTGCTTATTGAGGTGGTTATATTTAAAAATATATCTAGATTTATTGACTTAGGTCTGAAGGAGTGTTAGGATTAAAATACAAGATATAAACTATTATATCTTTAATGGTTTACGTATATTTGACGCCAATTATAAGAACTTTATTTCATAAGAATGAAAATATCATACAATTGGCTAAAACAATTTTTGAAAATTGATTGGGATGCTGTAAAAACAGGAGAATTATTAACTGATTTAGGACTGGAAGTGGAAGGAATCGATTTGATTGAATCCATAAAAGGGAGTCTACAAGGAGTTGTTGTAGGAGAAATTCTTAGTTGTGAAAAACATCCCAATGCTGATAAACTTAGTATAACGATGGTAAATATTGGTGGTGAAGAGCCCATACAAATTGTTTGTGGAGCACCAAATGTAGCAGCAGGTCAAAAGGTTCCTGTCGCTACAGTAGGCACTATATTATATGATGAGCAAGAAAAATCTTTCAAAATTAAAAAAGGAAAAATTAGAGGAGAAGTAAGCTTTGGTATGATTTGCGCTGAAGATGAATTAGGTCTAGGAAAAGGTCATGACGGTATTTTGGTATTAGATGATGCCTTAACTCCTGGTACACCAGTAGCGGACGTTTTTAAAATTGAAACAGATGAAGTTTTTGAAATAGGATTGACGCCTAACAGAGCAGATGCAATGAGTCATTATGGTACCGCTCGTGATTTACGTGCAGGGCTTATGCAGCAAGGAATTAAGTTAGAGTTGATCTCTCCTTCTGTAAGTAACTTTCATGTAGATGAAAGAAAGTTAAAGTTTGACATTGAAGTTGAAAATAAAGAGTTAGCACCTAGATATTGTGGTATTACTATTACGGATTTAAAAGTTAAAGAATCACCTGAGTGGATTCAAAACAAATTAAAAGCTCTAGGCTTAGCACCGATAAATAATATTGTGGATATCACAAATTATGTATTGCATGAGTTAGGGCAACCCTTGCATGCTTTTGATGCGAATAAGGTAAATGGAAATAAAATTTTGGTAAAAACATTAAAGGCTGGAACTAAGTTTACAACCTTGGATGGAGTTGAGAGAGAATTAGATGTCGAAGATTTGATGATTTGTGATGCAAATTCTAACCCATTGTGTTTAGCAGGTGTATTTGGAGGAGAAGATTCTGGAGTTTCAAATAAAACAACATCTATCTTTTTAGAAAGTGCTTATTTTAATCCAGTTTCTATACGTAAATCAGCAAAGAGACATGCCTTAAATACAGATGCTTCTTTTCGTTTTGAAAGAGGTGTTAACCCTAATTTCACAAAATATGCTTTAAAACGTGCTGCCTTGTTAATTTCAGAAATTACTGGTGGTACCATTGCTTCTGATATTATAGATTTATACCCCACCAAAATTATAGATTTTGAATTGTTTTTATCTTATGAAAATGTAGAACGATTAATTGGCGAGAAATTATCGAATGAAACCATCAAAAAGATATTAGCTTCCTTAGAGATTAAAATCAATAGTGAAACGGAAGGAGGTTTAGGACTTATTGTACCTGCATACCGTGTTGATGTACAGCGGGAAGCAGATATTATTGAAGAGATATTAAGAGTTTATGGTTATAATAATATTCAATTTTCTCATAAATTAAATACGTCTATTCCATTTTTCGATTTTAGTGTAGTAAAAATAGAAAATATTGTAGGGAACCAATTAAATTCACTGGGCTTTTATGAAATTATGTCTAACTCTCTAACAAAGGCATCTTATATAGAATATTCTGATAATTTAAATGAAGAGAACAATGTAGCTATGTTGAATCCATTGAGTAATGATTTGGCTGTTATGCGTCAGTCATTATTGTTTAGTGGTTTGGAATCAATTTCTTATAATATTAATAGAAAAAACAACTTGTTGAAGTTTTTTGAATTCGGAAAAACATATCATAAATATGATGAAAAGTATGAAGAATTTAAGCATTTAGCTTTATTTGTTTCAGGAAACAGATCAAAAAATACTTGGACAAGTACAAAAAAAACTTCAGATTTTTTTTATGTTAAGGGTGTTGTGAAAAGTTTATTAGAAAGATTAGGCGTCGTTAGCATAAAGACATCCCCGACAAAAAATGATGTGTTTTCTGAAGGGGTTTCATTGGGTTTAGGTAAATTTAAATTGGCTGATATAGGGGTCGTTAAAAAGGAAATATTAAAACATTTTGGAATCAAACAAGAAGTCGTTTATGTTGATTTAAACTGGGATAATGTGCTTAAGATATCGAGTAATAAAGGAATTAAAGTAAAGGCCTTGCCAAAATTCCCTTCTGTAAAAAGAGACCTGTCTTTATTGCTAGATAGTTCTGTAACCTTTGAAGAATTGTACAATTTGGCATTTCAAACTGAAAGGAAATTATTGAAGGAAGTTGATTTGTTTGATGTTTATGAAGGAAATAAATTAGGAGCAAATAAAAAGTCGTATGCTGTTAGTTTTTTACTTGAGGATGAACAAAAAACATTGAACGAAAAACAAATAGATAAAATTATGCAAAAATTACAAGCCACATTTGAGAAAAATTTGGAGGCTACTTTGCGGTAAAAAGGATAAACAATAAAAAAAAAGGATCAAAAATATATTTTTTTGATCCTTTTTTTTATAGAATAACATATAGACTTTAAACAGGGGAGCTTTCCTTATTTATGATTGTCTTGCTAAGACTTATTTTGTAAATTTGTTGGGTTCTTAAACAACTAAGAATTCTCCAAAAGAATCTATATAATGTATAAATCAATCATACGTCCAATCCTTTTTCAATTTGATCCTGAAAAAGTACATTACTTTACATTTTTTATCATCAAAAATATTTCAAAAATACCTGGAGTATCTGCTTTGATACGTTCTATGTTTCAAATAAATGATTCAAAGTTGGAGCGTGAGTTATTTGGATTGAAGTTTAAGAATCCAGTTGGATTGGCAGCAGGGTTTGATAAAAATGCAGTTTTGTTTAATGAATTGGGTGATTTTGGTTTTGGGTTTATTGAGATAGGGACGGTCACTCCAGAGGGGCAAGTAGGAAATCCTAAAAAAAGATTGTTTCGATTGAAAGACGATCAAGGCATTATCAATCGTATGGGGTTTAATAATGCGGGTGTAAAAGCAGCGATAGAAAACTTAAAAAAGAATAAAGAGAAAATAATTATTGGAGGAAATATAGGAAAGAATACCAATACTCCAACAGAACAATATACTCAAGATTATTGTACGGTTTTTAAAGAATTACATCCATATGTAGATTATTTTGTTTTAAATGTAAGTTGCCCAAATGTAGGAAGTCATGCAAAACTACAAGACAAAGATTATCTAACAGAGCTTATCCAATCTGTTCAAACTTTAAATAATAAAGAAGTTCAACAGAAGCCAATATTGTTAAAAATAGCACCAGATTTAAACAACCAACAGTTAGATGAAATTATCGAATTGGTCGCTGAAACAAAAATTGACGGTGTAATTGCTTCTAATACATCAATTAATAGAGAGGGGTTAAAAGCTTCTGAAACACAATTGTCTCAAATTGGAAACGGAGGCTTAAGTGGTAAGCCTATTGCAGAAAGAAGCACCCAAACGATTAAATATTTATCTGATACTTCAAATAAAGCTTTTCCTATTATTGGGGTAGGAGGAATTCACTCAGCCGAAGATGCGCTTGATAAAATAAAAGCGGGTGCTGATCTAGTACAGATTTATACAGGATTTATATACGAAGGACCTAATTTGATAAAAAAAATAAATAAGGCTTTATTAAAAAAATAACACTAAATTATTACTTTAAAAAAAACCGATAAAATTTTGGATGTAATCATTCTTTTTTATTTTGGTTGTTACAAATAATATAAATATGATAACAGAGATTCAAATTTTATTAAATGATCAAATAAAATATGAAGCAGCTGCTTCAATGCAATATTTAGCAATGGCCTCATGGGCAGATAATGCTGGTTTTAGCGGTGTTGCTGAATTTTTTTATGCACAGTCAGAAGAGGAAAAGGCGCATATGACAAAACTAGTTAAGTTTGTTAATGAGAGAGGAGGAATTGTAACTATTTCAGCTTTGGAAAAACCAGTAGACGAGTTTAAAAATTTAAATTCACTTTTTGAATATTTCTTAAAGAGTGAAATATTTGTAACGGAACAAATAAATAAAGTGATTTATGAGTGCTTACAACATAAAGATTACAATGTGCATAATTTTATGCAATGGTATGTAACAGAGCAATTACAGGAAGAGTCTACAGCAAGAACTTTACTGGATAAATTGAATATTATTGGTGATGATAAGACTGGGCACTATCTGTTTGATAGAGATATAATTGCAATTACTGCTGCAGTAGAATAATATCTTTTATGTTAAAATTTTGGATACAACGAATATACTTTATATTTGCATTTATTTAGAATAGATAAACATAAAATTCATGACGCTAGTATTTGCAACTCCTTGTATGATTGTAGGGGACTGTTCTACTTCTTGTGGGAAAAAGAAAAAGAGTAAATGTTGTAAGAAGTTTAAAAAAAGCGGAAAGACTAATTGCAAACGTTGTCCAAAAATATAATCTTGTACAAGATATTCTTTAGTTTGCTTCTGGATTAATAAATGGAATTAAAAACTTCGGATTATATTTGTTCTACAAACTTAATGTTTTAAAACAATTTTTTTGAGTTCAACTGATAATAATTTCGTTAAAATCATCGAATGCCCTCGTGATGCAATGCAAGGCATAAAAGAGTTTATGCCAACTCAAAAGAAAGCAAAGTATATCAATACTTTGTTAAATGTAGGCTTTGATACGGTAGATTTTGGTAGTTTTGTCTCTCCAAAAGCCATTCCACAAATGCGCGATACTGAAGAGGTATTATCTTTGTTAGAAATAGATGAGTCTTCAAGTAAATTATTGTCAATTGTTGCAAACAAAAGAGGAGCAGAACAAGCGGCTTCTTTTGATGAAATACAATATTTAGGGTTTCCTTTTTCTATTTCGGAAAATTTTCAAATGCGTAATACACATAAAACGATAGCAGAATCCATAAAAGTATTGGATCAAATATTAAATATTGCTCACAAATCGAATAAAGAAGTCGTTACTTATTTATCTATGGGCTTTGGAAACCCGTATGGAGATCCTTGGAGTGTTGGTATTGTATCTAAATGGACAGAGCAACTTTCTCAAATGGGGGTAAGAATCCTTTCTTTGTCTGATACTATTGGTAGTGCAACTCCAGGAGATATAGGATATCTTTTTTCTAACTTAATTCCAAGTTATCCCGAAATAGAATTTGGTGCACATTTTCATACAATATATGATGCGTGGTATCCTAAAATTGATGCTGCCTTTGTTTCTGGCTGTCGTAGGTTTGACGGGGCTATTAAAGGCTATGGAGGATGTCCAATGGCTAATGATGAATTGGTTGGGAATATGCCTACGGAAAAACTATTATCATATTTTACTTCTCAAAATACGAATACAAACGTCAAGCCTATGAGTTTTGAAAGTGCGTATAATTCCTTTCTTCAGGTTTTTTAACTATTTTTTTAGAAACATTAACATTATTTTAATTTATTCTTAATAAATTTTGATTGCTAGGATTCTTGTGTATATTTGCCAAATACAAAATAAATTATTTGTAATTAATCTAAATAAGAGAAGAATGTATACAAAATTGATGAATGTTGGAATTTTAAGCGGAATAGTACTTCTATTTGCAGCTTGTAAAAATGAAGGAGATGATTTGGGTGATGAAAATGACTCAGGTGTGATTACTACTGTAAGTGAAATAGATTATGATTTTGATGTGCCAGCTACTTATGTTTTTACAAGAGATTCTGAAACTACTGTAAGTTTTGGAGGTCAATCGGATCGTTTGTATATGGGAAAAGAAATATTAGGTTTCTTTGATGTAAATACTACTAAAACTGCTGAAAATGTAAAGAGTGCTTTTAATCATTCTGAAAATGGTAATGATTTTGATGATGCAAATCTAAATGAATCCTCTAAGAAAATTCAAAATAAAGTAGCTTCTTCTAATGATTTAAATGATGCTGTTTTTGCTGCTGAATCACAGAATTTATTTATTTCTTATATAGACAAATTTTTCGCGGAAATTGTACCAAGTAAAGATGTTGTTGCTTCAAAGGGTGTTGCAGGGTACGTTGGAGAAAAACCTAGATATGTAAATTCAAAAGGTATGGAATACAATCAATTATTTAATAAAGGATTGATTGGTGCGTTGGTTGTAGATCAGGTATTAAATAATTATTTAGGAGATGTTCGAGTTGGTAACGAAGAGTATATTGCTGACAATACAAATGAAACCCTTTTAGAAGGTGAAAATTATACAACCTATGAGCATCATTTTGACGAAGCTTATGGATATGTTTATGGAGCTGCTGACAATCCTATAGCACCAGTAGCAAAAGGAGATGATAAATTCTTATTTACTTATATAACTCAAGTGAATGGAATGAGTGCTTTTTCTGGAATTCAAGATCAAATATTCAGTGCTTTTAAAATTGGTAGAGCAGCTGTTGTAGCGCAAGACTATGATGTTTTAGAAGATGCAATTGAAGTATTACAATACCAAATTTCTAAAGTAGTTGCAGTTCGTGCAGTATATTACTTAGAGGCAGGTAAAAATAATTTAGCTGCGCAAGAATATGAATCTGCTTTTCATGGTCTTTCTGAAGCTTATGGATTTATCTATAGCTTACAATTCACAAGAAACCCAAATACAGGTGAAGCTTATTTGTCTATCAGTGAGGTGGAAGCATTGTTATCTAAGTTAGATGCAGGTGATGGTTTTTGGGATTTAACAGATGGTACAGTATTGGATGAAATATCTAATACGATTGCTGATAAATTTGATTTTACAGTAGCTGAAGCTGCAGAATAAATACATAGAACTTATAAAAGTGATTGTTTAATAAACGAAGACAGTCGCTTTTATTAAGTGTTACAAATTTATAATAGATTTAATTTTGGATAAGATGAAAAAAATATTTTATTGTTTATTAATGGTTTTAGCCTTGGGCTCTTGTAAAGGAGGAAGTTCTGTAGCTGACTGTATGCCTGATTCTTTTGATAGAAGTGCTTTGTTAACAAATTGGGCAGACAATATAATCATTCCATCGTATACACTATATGTTGATGAATTAACCTCTTTACAAACTGCCAAAGATGTTTTTATAGAAACACCAAATGAACAAAACTTGGTTTTGTTACGTACAGAATGGCTAGAGGCTTATATCGTTTGGCAAAATGTATCTATCTATGAAATAGGGAAAGCAGAAAATATTCGATTAAGAGATTATACAAATACGTTTAATGTTCCACATGTTAAGGACGAACCTGAAACAGATAAATTAACAGGTGAGTTTGTAGAAGAAAACATATCTTCTGGAAGTTATGATTTGACTTTGTCTACTCAGCTACGCTCTCAAGGTTTTCCTGCCTTGGATTATTTATTAAATGGATTGGGAGATACCGATGCCGAAATTCTGTTAAAATACACTTCAGATGAAAATGCAGCTAAGTATACATTATATCTTGATGATGTTTCAAATAGGTTGCTGTCTATGGGAGCTGAAGTAATGACAGATTGGAATAATGGTTATAGAAATACCTTTATTACAAATGACTGTAATGCATCGACATCTTCTTTAAATAAATTGACAAATGACTTGATATTTAATTTAGAAAAGGCAACAAGATCAGCCCAAATAGGAACACCAATTGGTTATTTAGGAGAACCTGTTGTTATTCCAGAGAAGGTTCAGGCTTTTTACAAACAAGATGTTTCTAAAGTATTATTAATTGCTTCTTTAACAGCCTCTAAAAATTTATTTAATGGAAAGCATTTAAATTCAGATACAGTAGGTGAAAGTTTAAAATCCTATTTAGATGAACTACAAATTACAGCGGTAGGTAACGACTTATCAATAGTACTAGATACGTATTATGAGGAAGCTATTTCAGAAGCTCAAAAATTGGATGAAAATTTTTATGAAGGAATAAGTCAAGTAGATATTGAGAAATATAGAGATATTAGAGAAAGTATTCATCTTATAATTGAAGTATTAAAAACCAATATGATTTCAGCTTTAGATATCAAAGCAGATTATAGTGATTCTGATGGAGATTAATAAACAAGACATATAATAGAGTAGAAAGTTCAGGGATTTTAATATCTGAACTTTTTTTTGTTAAATACAATTATGAAAGTACGATTCTTAAAGCTGATTTTTTTCTGTTGCCTATTCTTTGGATTACAGGCTTTTTCACAAACAAATACCAAGGCTATTACACTTATTGTAAAAGATATACAAACAGGTAAAGGTGTTCCGTCTACCCAAGTTTTTTTGGCTTCTGGAGATGAGCTAGGAACTACAGACATTGAAGGAAAGTTAAGCCTCAATTCAATTTCATTAGGTACGGTATATTTTGTTGTGTTTTCCTATGAATATTCTATTTTAAAAATAAAAAAAACAATTTCTAAATCGACAAAAGAATTAGTTTTTGAATTATCTCCTTTAGGACAATTATTGACAGAAGTCGAATTGCACAATTACAATAGAGAATTATTTAATCTAAAAAGATTAAAACCTGTTGAAGGTACAGCAATCTATGCAGGGAAAAAGACAGAAGTTGTTTTGGTAAATCAAATAGTAGGAGGGTTGGCAACCAATAATGCGCGTCAAGTAATGGCACAAGTTGTAGGTTTAAATATTTTTGATGCGGGTGATGGTGGTTTGCAATTGAGCGTAGGGGGTAGAGGACTGGATCCAAACCGTACCGCTAATTTTAATACCCGTCAAAATGGTTATGATATCAGTGCCGATGTGTTGGGATATCCTGAAAGTTATTATACTCCCGCCAATGAGGCTTTGTCAGAAATTCAAATAGTTCGTGGAGCTGCTTCATTACAATACGGAACACAGTTTGGAGGTCTAATCAACTTTAAATTAAAAAAGCCAATTGAGAATAGAGAAGTTGAATTAACATCCCGAAATACAGTGGGGTCTTTTGGCTTATATACCAACTTTACTAGTTTAAGTGGTACCATTGGTAAGTTTAGTTATTACACCTATTATAATTATAAAAGAGGGGATGGTTATCGTGAAAATTCTAATTTTGAATCACATAGTGCCTTTGCATATCTAGGCTATCAGTTTACTAAAAAAACGAATATCTCCTTTGAATATACCTATTTGGATTATTTAGCAAAACAATCAGGAGGTTTGTCTGATGTCCAATTTTTGACCAATCCTAGAGTGAAAAAAATGCCTAGAACTAGAAATTGGTTTGCTGTAAATTGGAATCTTTTTGCTTTAAAATTGGAACATCAATTTTCTCAAAAAACCGATTTTACCTTAAATGTTTTTGGCTTACATGCCAGTAGAAAAGCGATTGGTTTTATCGTAGATTATAATTTTCCAGAACCCAACCCTTTTTTAGATGAAGATATTCAAAATCAAGATGGAAGTTTTGAGCATGAAAGAGATTTATTAGTGGGGTTGTTTAAAAACTGGGGGGCAGAAGCACGTTTATTGTCTCGTTATGACATTAATAATAGAGAGTCTGTTTTTTTAATTGGAACAAAAATATACAGTGCAAATAACACATCACAACAAGGTCCAGGAAGTAAGGGAGCTGATGCTGATTTTAGCTTTTATACAGATCATTATCCCGATTACCAAAATCAATCAAGCTTTAACTATCCAAATTTCAACACCGCTGTTTTTGGTGAAAATATTTTTAATATCTCACAAAGTTTTTCCGTGACACCAGGTTTTCGATTTGAATATATAAAAACAACTTCTGAAGGGGAGTATTTAGACAATATTCAAGGAGAGTTTATTGAGGATAACAAAACCTTTGAAAGAAATATATTCTTAATGGGAATAGGTCTTAGTTATAAACCAGATAATTATTTTGAATTGTATGGAAATATATCTCAAAATTATCGTTCGGTTACGTTTAGTGATATTCGTGTAAATAGCCCTTCATATTCAGTAGCTGAAGATATTCACGATGAAAAGGGTTATACAAGTGATATTGGAATTAGAGGTAAGTTAGGTAATAATTTATCTTATGACGCAGGTGTGTTTGGTTTATTATACCAAGGGAAAATAGGAACAAATTTTACTGATAGAATTGGTTGGGAGCGCTCGAATATTGGTGATGCTCTTATTTATGGTGTAGAATCATTATTCGATTTTAACTTGAAGAGTGTTTTTTGGAAAGAAAACAACAATATCAAGAGTACTATTTTCTTGAATACAGCATTTACCAAATCAGAATATATCAGTTCTGAATTTAATGGAGTTGAAGGAAAAGAGGTGGAGTATGTGCCTTTGGTAAATTTAAAAACTGGAGCAGGTTTTGGATATAGGAATTTTATGGCAAGCATACAATACACATACCTTTCTCAGCAATTTACTGATGTAACCAATGCATCTTACGATGCTACGAATTATCTATCTGTTGAAGGAGCAATTCCGTCTTATGATATATTAGACCTTTCTTTTTCGTATGTTTACAAAAAGATAAGAGTAGAAACTGGGGTTACAAATGTGTTGGATAATACTTATTTCACACGGAGAGCAACTGGATATCCAGGACCTGGAATTATAACTTCAGATCCAAGAGGATATTATTTTACTTTTGAGTTTAAACTATAACCAAAAAGTAAACGTATGAAATTAAACAAGAAACTGAGTTAGTCATTTAGTTTCTGTATCTTAGTGTCCTTAAATATAACAGATATGGATGTTTTTCAAGGTCAAAATATACTGAGTTTTATAAAAGAACTGCCAAATGATGAATCATGTAAAGCTTATTTAGCCAAAATAAA
>NZ_JBAHZZ010000157.1:0-6344 GCF_037132785.1 Flavicella sp.
TAAGTAAATGGCATATACAAGCATATTTTGATGAATTTTGTTTTAGAATTAATAGGTCACAATACAAAGAATCCATTTTTCATAAAACAATTCTTAGAATGGTACTACAAAAACCTAAATATCAAAAAAATACAAAACAGAGACTAGGCGTATAACTCAGTGTTTTTATTTCATTTAAATAAAAATATAATTCAAACTTATAATCAACCAATCTGAAATTCATTTGGCATAATATAAAAAAGTTCAGTAATTTTGTCTAACAATAGAAATGATACACATTGTTTATGCTAAATTTCCCTAAAAACCTCAACAGAAAACTAACTCAAAGAAAAGAAAACAATTCGCTTAGATACATAAGCTCAAAAAAAAACAAAATTGACTTTTCTTCTAATGATTATCTAGGGTTCTCAAGAGAGAAAAGCATTTCTAGCTCGGCAGAAAAACTAATCAAAAAATTTTCAAATATTAACGGAAGTACTGGATCTCGATTAGTTTCAGGAACTCACGAATTACACGAAATTGTAGAAAATCAACTTTCGAAATTTCATAATTCAGATGCGGCACTATTGTACAATTCTGGCTATGATGCCAATATTGGCTTATTCTCATCTGTTTTACAAAAAGGCGACACTATTATCTATGATGAACTTATACATGCTTCCATACGAGATGGTATTCGTTTATCAAATGCAAAGTCTATCAAATTCAAACACAACTCCTTAGAAGACCTCAAAAAAAAAATATCTCGCTCTGAAGGAACGATTTATATCGTCATAGAAAGTGTATATTCTATGGACGGAGACAGTGCTCCTATTATTGAAATATCAGCACTTTCGAAAAAAAAAAACTGCTTATTAATTGTAGATGAAGCACATTCTAATGGTGTTTTTGGAATTAATGGCGCTGGTATAGTTCAAGAATTCAACTTAGAAAAAGAAATCTTTGCAAGAATACATACTTTCGGTAAGGCATTAGGTTGTCATGGAGCTGTAGTATTAGGATCAGAACAGCTAAGAGAATATTTAATCAATTTCTCACGTTCCTTTATTTATACAACTGCCGCTTCCTTACATTCTATTTCCACAATTAAAAATGCTTATGACCAATTACAAACAACAAATTCGATAGAAAAATTAAGATCGAATATCATTTATTTTAAAGAGACTCTCTCTAAAAATAATTTAAGCTCAAGCTTTATCGAAAGTTCTAGTCCAATCCATTGCTATATTGTGTCTGGAAATAATCGAGTAAAAAAAATTTCATCCATCTTGCAGTCTAAAGGATTTGATATCAAACCCATACTTACTCCAACGGTTCCCGAAGGTGAAGAACGCTTAAGAATATGTTTGCATAGTTACAATACCCACAAAGAAATAGAGGCTCTTATCACTTTATTAGCTAAAAAATGAAAAAAATATTTATTACAGGGATTTCTACCGAGGTTGGAAAAACCCTAGCTTCAGCAATTATAACAGAAGCACTAGAAGCCGATTACTGGAAACCTATTCAAGCAGGTGAATTAAATTACTCAGACACTCATAAAGTAAAGGAAATGATTTCTAATAAATCATCTAAGTTTTATCCTAATAGTTATGGTTTAAAAACTCCTATAAGTCCACATGCAGCAGCTGAGATTGATGAAATAACTATAGATATTAACAAAATAAATGCTCCAGACACAGAGAATATATTGGTGATTGAAGGAGCGGGAGGTTTGCTTGTTCCCTTAAACAATTCAGACACCATTTTAGACCTAATAAAAGCTGAATATAAAGTTATTATTGTGTCTCGACACTATTTAGGAAGTATCAATCATACGTTAATGACCATCAAACTACTGCAAGAAAAAGGTTTTAAACCCGCAGTAATTTTTAGTGGTAATAAGAGCTCAACAAGCGAACAGATAATTCAAAAAATGACTGGAATTAATGTGATTGGAAGGATAAATGAAGAGACAATAATCGACAAGCACATAGTTAAAAAATATGCTGAGCTATTTAAACAAAACTTACTTGAACTTTAACGATTATTCGTTATTTACTGCTATTCATTATGGTCTATTTTTGAGATTTATTACGGCCTAGAATATTCTCTTAGCTTTCCTTATTTTATTATAATGGCAATCTCTAAAATCATGAATTTCTAGTTTCATGATTATTTTACAGTGGTATTTTGTATTTGTATTGTACATTTGGCTTTTCTTTTTGAAACGACTAACAATGAATTTACAAAAACGCGATCAAAAACATCTTTGGCACCCATTAACACAACACAAATTACACGCAGAACATCTTGCAATAACAAAAGCGAAAGGAGCTTTGTTATTTGATGAAAACGGAAAAACTTATATTGATGGAATCGCTTCCTGGTATACCTGCATGTATGGGCATTGCAACGACTATATCATTCAAAAGGTAACAGAACAAATAGGGAAATTAGACCAGGTAGTTTTTAGTGGTTTTACACATCCACCAGCAGTAGAAATGTCGGAGAAACTAATGGCTATTCTCCCAAGAAATCAACAGAAAATATTTTTCTCAGACAATGGATCTACCTCCGTGGATGTCGCTATAAAAATGTCTTTGCAATATCACTTTAATCAAGGAAAAAAAAGAAATAAAATAATCGCTCTTGAAGATGCTTTTCATGGTGATACATTTGGAGCTATGTCGGTATCAGGACTTTCTGTTTATAATGGTCCTTTCGAAGATTTTTTATTGACAATCGATAGAATTGATACACCTACATTTGAGAATTTTGAAAACGTCAAACAAAAATTCACGAATCTCGTACAAACAGGTGAAGTTGCTTCCTTTATTTTTGAGCCTTTGGTTCAAGGTGCCGCAGCTATGAAAATGTACCCTGCCGAATTGCTGAGCCAATTAATACAAATAGCAAATAACAATAATGTACTGTGTATTGCTGATGAAGTGATGACAGGATTTGGGAAAACGGGAAGACATTTTGCTTCTGATTATTTAGAAAACAAACCCGATATCATGTGTTTGTCTAAATCACTTACAGGAGGTATTGTTCCTATGGCATTAACAACTTGTACTCAAAAAGTATATGGTGCTTTTTACGACAATGAAATCTCAAAAGGATTTTTTCATGGACATACTTATTCTGCAAACCCTTTAGGTTGCACAGCTATTTCTGCTGGAATCGATCTTTTAATTTCAAAAGAAATGCAAGATAACAGCCAACGAATTCAAAAAAAACATACTGCTTTCAATAAAATAATTAAAAACCATTCTAAGGTTGTATCCACCAGGCAAACTGGAGTAATATTTGCTTTGGATCTAAATATCAAAATGAATAGGTATGGAAATCTTAGAGATCAATTGTTTAAGTTTTTTATGGACAATGGTGTCTGTTTACGACCCTTAGGAAACACAATATACATTTTACCCCCTTTTGTTATTACAGATGCTGAATTAGACAAAATATACAAAACTATTCTAAAAGCTCTAGATACTTTATAAACCTTAAGAATCTGCATTTCAGATATTTAAGGTTTTGATTTTAAATTAAAAAGTCTTAACTTATAAAGGATAAGGAAATATATTGTAATATTTTAAAGTTTTATTTTTAATTTCCCGACTAACTAAACATAATTATCAAAGGTGAAAACGCTGTCTTTACCTTAAATTTATTTTTTTTCAAAAGCGCTGTAACAAATTATAAAATAAAATACTATGAAAAAAACTACATGTTTTATGTTGATTTTTGCGTTGTCGAATTCAATTTTCAGTCAGATACAGAACAACTCTATTACTGACGCAGGTGATATTGTTTTTACTGCATATCACAATAATCCTGATGGGTTTTCCTTTGTCTTTTTAGACAACTGCCCAGCAGAAACTACTATTCGTTTTGTTGATGAAGAATGGAATGGGAGTGCTTTTGCCTCTGAAAACTATGAAGGGGAAATTCTATGGACAAATGACACCAATACTACTATTAGTCAAGGAACCGTAATCATTATACAAAATGCTGATGATGATATAAACATAAGCGCCTCTACAGGCTCTGCTATTGAAATTAATAGTGGTTTTAGTATAGCAAATACGAATGATGGAATTATGGCAATTACAGGGACAAGATCAAGCCCAGGTGTATTTTTAGCTTTTTTTGGAGATACTACAGCTTCTTCTCTAGTAGGAACCTCATTAATTAATGGATATACCGCTAATCAACAAAGTAATTACGGTACTGGATATTATTCTGGAGGCCAAAACTGTAATGGTCTAAGTATTACAGAATGTTCTGAGAGGTTGAATAACACAGCTAATTGGACCATCGAGTCCACTTTTGACTATCCTGAAATTGTGATGTCTGAATTAGACCTCAATGCAGTATTGAAGTTAAAAAACGCAGAAAAACAAAATATATATTATTATCCCAATCCTGTGACTGATAAATTAAAAATACTAACAGAGCATATTATATCAAGTGTTCAAATTCACAATATCTTAGGGCAACAGGTATATTTTGCTGATTTCAACAACAGTAATATTTCCATTGATTTAACATCACTAAGATCAGGATCTTATTATATTAAATGCTATTCTAACTACAGTTCTCACACTTTCAAAATTCAAAAACTATAACTAACCTGAAATTGTTGAAAACTACTCTTCACATCTCCTTTTGAGAACAAAAAAACACAATATTTTCACTATTTTTACTTTTCTAATAATTAATCTCAGAAGCAAAGCAAATATGGCAAATGATACTAAAGAAAAAGAGGCTAAATTAAAAGCATTACAAATGACTCTCGATAAGTTAGACAAAACTTATGGTAAAGGAGCTGTTATGAAAATGGGTGATATTCCTCGTGTTGATATAGAATCGATATCTTCTGGATCACTAGGACTGGATCTTGCTTTAGGAATAGGTGGATATCCTAGAGGAAGAGTTATTGAAATTTACGGACCAGAATCTTCAGGAAAAACAACCTTGGCAATACACGCTATTGCAGAAGCTCAAAAGGCGGGAGGTATTGCTGCCTTCATTGATGCTGAACACGCGTTTGACAGATATTATGCGGAAAATCTTGGAGTTGACATAGATAATTTAATTATTTCTCAACCAGACAATGGAGAGCAAGCTTTAGAAATAACAGAAAACCTGATTCGTTCAGGGGCTATTGATATTGTTGTTATTGATTCGGTTGCTGCTTTAACTCCTAGAAGTGAGATTGAAGGAGAAATGGGAGACTCAAAAATGGGCTTACATGCTCGTTTGATGTCTCAAGCTTTGCGTAAATTAACAGGAACCATCTCAAAAACAAACTGTACAGTTATTTTCATTAACCAATTGCGTGAAAAAATTGGAGTTATGTTTGGAAACCCTGAAACTACTACAGGTGGTAATGCGTTAAAATTTTATGCTTCAATACGTTTGGATATTCGTAGAAGAACTCAAATCAAAGATGGCGATCAAGTTATTGGTAATAGCACAAAAGTAAAAGTAGTTAAAAACAAAGTTGCACCACCGTTCCAAATTGCAGAATTTGACATCATGTATGGAAAAGGAATCTCTAAAGTTGGAGAAATTTTGGACATTGGTGTAAATTATGGAATCATCAAAAAAAGTGGTTCTTGGTTTAGTTATGGAGACTCAAAACTAGGACAAGGACGTGATGCTGTTAAAAGCTTAATCAAAGACAATCCCGAATTGGCAGAAGAATTAGAGGCTAAAATCAAAGAAGCAATAGAGAATCAAGAATAGATTCTTTTAAGATATTTGACATAAAAAAGAGATCAAACAATAGTTTGTTCTCTTTTTTATGTCTTATACCGGCTTAAATTAAGACCGTTGCATAATGCTCTTTTCAATTTTAGATTTCAATTTTTACTTTTTTAATCTAAAATTTATGTTTTTTTTCCTTATTTTGATTGTTTATGTTAGTTATGGATCTATTTTTTGGTTCATTTTCCTTTAGTTTTTAGAATTAGTGGCAATTATCTCTGGATTTCTATATAAATTGTAACAAATAGCTTCCTTCAGATTTTGAGTATGCATTTTTTCCATACCTCTGTATCTTGCAATTCCACCTTTAAACCATAACTTTATTCCTCCAAAAGTTCGCTCCACTTTAAACCTTGTTTTGCCAATTAATTTATTAAATCATTTTTCCCATTTTGTCAAGGATTTATTTTTAACAGCTTTTTTAAGAATGTGATTCTTTAAATTTCGACCTTTTAAAAGTGTTGCGTTTTTCTTTGATTGATACCCTTTATCAGCTTTTAAAGGAATGTCTTTAGGTAGCTTTACCGTGACTGTATTTAAAACATCTTCTAAATTAGATATCTCATTTTTACTTGCAGTTGTGGTTA
>NZ_JBAHZZ010000196.1:0-10647 GCF_037132785.1 Flavicella sp.
AAATCACAAATGCTATCTGCAAAAGTAGGTGTTATTTGTAGTTTCATGGCTTGAATATACATCTTAATAAGCTAACAAACAATGATTTATATCCTAAGTTTGGATGTTTGTTTTTGTCATGTACCTTGCAACGGTCTTAAAACAACATAATTCCTAGATTTCACATCTACTATTCCTCTATAAATATGGTCACAGGGAGTCCTGACCAATTGGTCAATTTTAGCATTTTTATCAATTCGTAGTTTTAACTGACACCCATCATTTATAGGATATTATTTGCTCATCTAAATGCTGCCAATTGTATCCAGAAGAATAAAAACCACCTTATATTCTTCTAATCTACAGCTATTTATCATGGTTCTTAATAGTTGTTTGATCCTGAGTTAGCATTGGAAAATGTCGCTAGTAATTATAATTGAAACGACACAAATACACGTGCATTTAAAACGTGAAATTAAAAACTATAAATAAACACAATGAGAACAGTAAATACTTTATCAGCAGCCATAGTCCTTTTTCAAGAACACCTATATTGTATATCTTTAGGATTCAGTTATAGTTTCTTTCATACGCACAACTTTCGGAACAAGAAAGATTTATGTTTTTATCCATTCAGGAGGAAAGGAATTAATCCCTTCCTTTTGAAAATTAAAAGTTTTTTAATTGTTCTGAAATTCTCATTTCAGTTTTCGATACAGAAATCCTACCTGTTCTTACAAACTGCATAATTCCATAAGGAATCAATTGATCATACAAGTCTTCTGTTTCCTTTCTAAATCCCGTTTTTTCAATTACAAAGAATTTAGGATTTACCGTTACAATTGTCGCATGACTGTTTTTGATGATATTTTGAATTTCTCTTTTATCAAATAATAAGTTAGAAGCTATTTTATACAAAGCAGTTTCATGAAAAATAATCTCATCATCTGTATGATAATATGCTTTGATCACTTCTATTTGTTTTTCTAATTGCCCCACAAGTTTCTTAACAGCCACTTCTGTCATTATTGCTACAATTGTAAACCGATGAACACTTTCAATTTCAGATTTAGAAACATTCAAACTCTCTATATTGATGTGTCTTTTCAAAAAAATAGTTGCAATTCTATTTAATAATCCAGGATTGTTTTCTGTATAAACAGAAATCGTAAATAATTGTTTTTCCATTTTTTATTCTTTTAATCTTACATCTGAAACACTTGCGCCTGTTGGCACCATAGGAAAAACATTATCTTCCTTTTCAATCATCACCTCTAAGAAATAAGATTCTTTTGAAGCAATCATTTCTTTAACGGCAGCAGCCAAATCTTCTCTTTTAACAACTTTCTGTGCTTTTATATCGTAAGCTTCTGCCAACTTTACAAAATTAGGGCTTATCATTTCGGTGGACGCATATCTTCTATCAAAAAACAACTGTTGCCATTGACGAACCATACCTAAGAATTCATTGTTTAGTACAACAATTTTCACCGCTGCTTTTGTTTGTAAAATAGTTCCTAATTCCTGACAAGTCATTTGATAACCTCCATCACCGATAAAAGCGACGACCTCCCTTTCTGGTGCTCCCATTTTTGCGCCAATTGCAGCAGGTAATGCAAACCCCATGGTTCCTAAACCTCCAGAAGTAACATTACTTCTTGTTGTTGTGAAATTAGCATAACGCACTGTAAACATCTGATGTTGACCTACATCAGAAACTACTATTGCATCTCCATTTGTCTCTTTATTAACTTGGTTAATTACTTCTCCCATAGTTAATCCTTCTTTCGTTGGATTTAATTGCGGAATGATAACTACCTCTTCCTCTATTTCTCGATATTTCTTGAATTCATTATGCCATGCATCGTGATTCATCTTATTGACAAATGGTAATATTTTAGATAAAGTATCTTTTGAGTTTCCAAGTACCGCAACATCTGTTTTTACGTTTTTATCAATCTCAGAGGGATCAATATCAAAATGTATCACTTTTGCTTGAGTTGCATATTTAGATAAATCACCAGTTACACGATCGTCAAAACGCATACCAATAGCAATTAACAAATCGCACTCGTTAGTCAATTTATTGGGTCCATAATGACCATGCATTCCTACCATTCCTACATTTAACGGATGATTCGTTGGCAATGCAGACAAACCTAAAACTGTCCAAGCAGATGGAATTCCTGCTTTTTCAATCAATGCTTTTAGTTCAACTTCCGCTTCTCCTAAAATAACTCCTTGACCAAATATGATAAATGGTTTTTTAGCAGCATTTATTAACTCAGCCGCATCTTTTATCTTTTCAATATTCATTTCAGGAATTGGCTTATAACTTCTTATTGAAGTACATTTTTCATAAGAATAATCCAATTCACTTAATTGTGCATCTTTTGTAATGTCAATCAAAACAGGCCCTGGTCTACCAGATTTTGCTATATAAAAAGCTTTAGCAATTGCAATAGGTATATCTTGCGCCTTTGTTACTTGAATATTCCATTTTGTAATAGGTGCAGAAATACTAATTACATCCGTTTCTTGAAATGCATCTGTCCCTAATAAATGAGAAGCAACTTGACCTGTAATACACACCAAGGGTGTAGAATCTATCTGTGCATCTGCAATACCTGTTATTAAGTTAGTTGCACCTGGACCAGAAGTTGCCAAACAGACTCCCACTTTTCCTGTAACACGCGCAAAACCCTGAGCAGCATGAATAGCTCCCTGCTCATGACGTGTTAATACATGATGTAACTTATCTTTATATTTATATAATTCATCGTAGATCGGCATAATAGCACCACCCGGATACCCATAAGCCAAATCAGCACCTTCTTCTAAAAGAGCTCTTACAACAGCTTCCGCTCCTATAATTCTTTCGGTTGATTTATTTTTTGTTTCCATAATTAATGTCAACTTTTATTTTAATTCTTAATACTTATCTGTTACACATCCTTCTGAAGCAGTGGCTACAGATCTAGCGTATTTAAATAAAATTCCTTTCGTGTGTTTTAAAGCAGGTTGCACCCAGTTTGATTTACGTTTAGCTATTTCTTCTTCAGAAACTTTTAAAATAATTGAATTATTCTCTGCACTGATTAAAATTTCATCTCCTGTTTCTACTAGACCTATCAAACCTCCTTCTTGTGCTTCTGGCGTAATATGACCTACTACAAATCCATGAGTTCCTCCAGAAAAACGACCATCTGTAATCAATGCAACAGATTTACCTAATCCGGCACCCATAATTAAAGAGGTAGGCTTTAACATTTCTGGCATGCCTGGTCCTCCTTTTGGTCCTACATAACGAATCACAATAATATCTCCTCTTTCAACTTCTCCATTAGAAATTCCAGTATTAGCAGCTTGCTCTCCATCATAAACAATTGCCTTTCCTTCAAAAACCAATCCTTCATTTCCTGAGATTTTTGCTACTGCACCTTCTTCTGCGAGGTTACCATATAAAATTTGCAAATTCCCTGAAGATTTCAATGCTTTATCCGTTGGAAAAATCACATCTTGTTTATCGAATTCCATAGGTTCAACATCCGCTAAATTCTCAGCCAAAGTTTTACCTGTAATTGTCATACAGTCACCATATAAATATCCATTATCTAATAGATATTTCATGATTGCTGGAGTCCCTCCTACACCATGAACATCTTCCATCAAGTATTTACCTGAGGGTTTTAAATCAGCTATTAATGGAGTTCTATCAGAAACTTTTTGAAAATCTTCCAATGTGAATTCAATATCAGCTGCATAAGCGATTGCTAGATAATGCAATACGGCATTTGTAGAACCTCCTAATGCATTTACTAAAGCTATTGCATTTTCAATCGACTTTTTAGTAATAATATCTTTTGGCTTTAAATCTATCTCAAGCAAATTTTTCATTGCCAAAGCTGTACGCTCTGCCTCGGATAATTTGTTTGGATTTTCTGCTGGAATAGAAGAATTATAAGGCAATGCCATTCCCATACATTCAATTGAAGAAGCCATTGTATTTGCAGTATACATGCCTCCACAAGCACCAGCTCCTGGAATTGCTGCTTTGATAATTTCTTTATATTCTTTATCATCTATTTCTCCTGCTACTTTTTGTCCTAAGGCTTCAAATGCTGAAACGATATTTAGTTTTTGTCCTTTATAATTACCTGAACGGATTGTGCCTCCATATACCATGATAGATGGACGATTCAATCGTAACATAGCAATAATTGCTCCTGGCATATTTTTATCACAACCGACAACACCAATCAAACCATCATAACTTTGAGCATTAACAACAGTTTCCATAGAATCTGCAATAATATCTCTAGAAGCTAAAGAATAGTTCATTCCAGAAGTACCCATTGAAATACCGTCACTTACACCAATAGTATTAAAGACCAACCCAACTTGCTCAGATTTATTTACTTCTTTTTTGATTTCAGCTGCTAAGTTATTCAAATGCATATTACATGGGTTTCCGTCATAACCAGTACTTGCAATACCGATTTGAGGTTTATTCATATCATCATCTGTTAAACCGACCGCATATAACATCGCTTGAGAAGCAGGTTGTGACTCATCTTGTGTTATTCTACTACTATGTTTGTTTAATGCCATTTTATTCGTTTTTATATTCTTAAAACAAGAACATTTATAAATCTATATTTACTTTTTTAAGCAAATATAATATTGCCTTAATACATTCTTGATAATTTCTTTAATATACTACGCTATTCAAGCAAGCAATTAAAATCTCTATACACTGGCAAACAGATGGATACGATTAAAAATATACAATGATAAACTAAAAAAAACGTACTGTTTTTACTGTAGATTTTACAGTTTGCAAATATCTAAGTATAATATTTGAAATTCAATGCCTCAAATAGAATAATACCAGTAATGAAATTATTTAATTAAAAGAAAGAGAATTCAAAGTCAAACCAGAGGCTGGAGCCAATTCTTTTAAAGTATTAGAATTTGGATTTCTTAATGTATCCTTTATAAAATCAAGAGTAACCTCCCCTTTCCCAAGCTGAAACAAAATTCCCATCATCAATCGAATTTGATAACGCAAGAAACCGTTTCCTTTTACTTTAAACATATAACTTTTTTTTGGAAAAAAACTAGCTGTTAGTTCTATGTTTTCAGTAATTTCACAAGAAATTATTCCACGTTCAAATACGGTATTTTCAGATGGTTTATATGCGTAACGCTGAAAGTTGTGATTTCCTTCAAATAATTTTGCTCCCAACTGCATCAACTCAATATCTAAATTTCCAAAAACACCTAACATAAAAGGAGAGCAAAAAGGATGAATTTTCTCACCGAAAGAAAACAAATACGTGTATTCTTTTTCTTTGGAGTCTTGTATCACATTAAAGGAAGCATCTACTTTTTGAATTGATAAAACTCTAATATCACTGGGAAGACTTTTGTTTAATCTACCTTTTAAATCATCCTCATTTATTTCCTCATCGACAAATAGCTCAAAGGCTGACTCGTTTGCAGAAACCATCATATCTGTTCTACTTGCTCCAAGTACCTTAAAGTTTGTATGCTTAAACACAAAAGAAAGTGTTCTTTCAACCATTTTCTGAACGGTTTTCACGTTTGGCTGAACTTGCCACCCATGATAACGAAATCCTAAGTATTGAAATTTTACGAGATAATAGTATTTCTTGTTTTGGGACATATCAAAAGTTAAACTCGAGATCTCATTTTTCTTTTTACAACTTCTTCTACCGGAATCCCTTCAATATTTGACTCCAACCAAGAAAGAATATCAAGGTATAGAAACGCTCTTTTTTCATAGGGATGATTTTCAAATTCTTTTAATTCTTTATGAAGTTTAATAAAAGCACTTTTCAATTCTCTTGGATACAAAGAAGTCAAATTTCTTAAAAATTTAATCATCTTTTTCTGTACTTCATACAAATTGTCCATTTTCAATAAAAATTTATAAGTAGACTTAATCAGCTCATCTATATTTTGGTCTTGGCCTGATTCATAATGTGCAACCAAATTTAATACTCGGGTATAACACAACAAATCATCACGCATTTTCAATTCCTTATTTCGAATAATTTTATTCAAATACAAAATACAATTATCATAATCACCAGCACCAAAATACATACAACCAATCTTATAATAAAATAACATTACATAGTGTACGTCTATTTTTTTACCAAAAATATTCATTTGACGCAATACCTCGGGTACAAATTCAGTTCCTTTTACAAACTCACCATCTAAGTAATACAAATTTATTTTATGAAGAATCAAATATAAATTTGCCAACAACAAAGTGTTTTCGTTTACAAAAAAACGACGGTATTCTATGGAATCCTCAAGTGAAATTAAAGTTTCATTGAATTTATAAGTTTGTTCTAAACAAAAAAGAGACTCTAAAGAATAGTTGACTGCTTTTAAATAAAAAACAGGATGTAATTGTTTCATGTATGGATATTCCTCAAACAAGGCAACTAGCTTTTGAGAATAACGATAACACGACAGAAAATCTTGAATTATAAAAGCACGCCATAAATTGGCTTGGAACAAAAACATTTTACCAGTAAATCCTTGTTCTTCAAAAACAAAGTTAGGCAAACGAGCTTCATAATAATCATTTACCGTTTTATAATCATTATCATTTCGAACATATCCATATTTTAAAAACCAGCTATAGAGTTGTAAAGACAAATTAGACAGTTTAGAAACAATAACAATTTTAGCACTAATATTTTTAGCTTCTACAGCAAGTACATCTGCACGATCACACATCGACCTGGTTATATATTGTGATTCAATAACCTTCTCTAATTCAATTAATTCATAGGCTAAAGTATATTCTTCTTTACTTATAGCAACATTTTTTGTTTTATCTAAAATCTTTAAACTTTGTTTATACAAGCCTTTATTGTAAAGAATAGTTGCAAAATCTAATTGTTCCCGAATCTGAGTCCTTGTATTTTGATGTATAGGGCTCAATCGCAAACTTATCAGTATTTGTTTATACAAATGGGCTTTAGAATTTGAAACCTGTTGTTTTTTAATATTTGTCTTTTTTAAAATTAGCTGTTCGTCATAAACATCTATTTTATCAATAACCGTAAACAATGCCATAAAGTTAGCATCAGAATTTCCTCCTAACCTGCCTGCATATAATTTAAACTGTCTCTTTTCTGATTTCGACAATGATTTAATCAATAAAAAAAGAGAATCTTTTTGATCTAAGGGCATATTAATCACTTTTATAAGTTTCTTTTACTAAAGAAACAAATTTACTACATTTTTTACGTTTTTCTTAAAAAGACAGACAATTTGAATATCACCTACCAAATTCTATGAAATCTTATGAAAAAAGTGAATACCTACTAATTTGCAAAGTTATTTTTTCATAAATAAGAAACACAAACTATGGTAAACTAACGGTTTTATTCCAAACTACAATTTCACAAACATTAATTAGCCATTGTAAAAAGAAAAGACCTTACTAATTCTACATCAATACATTAACCGATATTTTAAAAGGATTGAATACAGTAATAAATGTGTATTAAGGAATAAAGCAAGGTATAAAAGGGCTATTTTTGAAGAATCATTAAAACACAAACACAAGGAAAAATGAGTGATAATCATGTTCAAATTTTTGACACAACCCTAAGAGATGGTGAGCAAGTACCTGGATGCAAATTAAATACTTCTCAAAAACTAATCATTGCAGAGAAATTAGACTTATTAGGTGTTGATATCATTGAAGCTGGTTTTCCTGTTTCAAGCCCTGGTGATTTCAATTCTGTTGTTGAGATATCAAAATTGGTGAAAAACGCAACTGTTTGTGGATTAACAAGAGCTCATGAAAACGATATCAAAGTTGCCGCTGAGGCCCTGACTTTTGCTAAAAGACCAAGAATTCATACAGGAATTGGAACTTCCGAGTCTCATATCAAATATAAATTCAACACAACTCCTGAAAAAATTATTGAAAGAGCACAGGCTGCTGTCAAATATGCTAAAGGATTTGTAGAAGATGTTGAATTTTATGCAGAAGATGCAGGAAGAACAGACAACGAATACTTAGCTCGTGTATGCGAAGCAGTTATTAAATCTGGAGCTACCGTTTTAAATATTCCTGATACAACTGGTTATTGTTTGCCAGAAGAGTATGGAGCAAAAATAAAATACCTTAAAGAAAATGTAAAAGGTATTGAAAATGTAATTTTATCATGTCATTGTCACAATGATTTAGGAATGGCTACAGCAAATGCAATTTCTGGTGCTATCAACGGAGCAAGGCAAATAGAATGTACAATTAATGGAATTGGTGAGAGAGCTGGAAACACAGCTTTGGAGGAAGTTGTAATGATTTTTAAACAACACCCTAATTTGAACTTATTCACTAATATAAACAGCAAATTACTTTACAGTACAAGCCAATTAGTTCAAGAGTATATGGGAATGTATGTACAACCTAACAAAGCTGTTGTTGGAGATAATGCATTTGCTCATAGTTCTGGTATCCATCAAGATGGAGTTATTAAAAACCGTGAAACCTATGAGATTATGGACCCAGCAGATGTTGGAGTCACAGAGTCATCTATTGTTTTAACTGCTCGTAGCGGTAGAGCTGCGCTAGCTTACAGGTTAAAACATAACGGATATGAGTTAACAAAATTACAATTAGACGAAACCTATCCTGAATTCTTAAAGTTTGCTGACACTAATAAAGAAATCAACGATGAAGATTTACATATCATAATGGAAAAATGCCAAATTAAGGCATAAATTAGATCTTGTAAAAGCAGATAGGCTCTTTAATTAATATTTGAATAACAGTATTACTGTTATGTTTTTCAAAGAAACAAACTCCGTAATCATAGAATTATTTCTATTAGTGATATTTTCATTAACTTTATATGAATAAAACATAAAGAACCCACTAGTTTACAATACAATTTTTCGTTTTTTAGGATTACCGATGATTTTAAACCTGCTGAATTCAACTAATAAGTGCTTTTTTTTAATTTGAGTCTTAGATTCTCTATTTTCAAAACAAAAAACTTGGTTTTCCTACCTTTCATGTCCTTATGAAGGAAACGGTTTGGGTTTTCTTCAGGACACACATAGCAATTTAAATAGGATGGTAAATAACAGCCAAAATATTTGGACAAAAACAAACGCTTAAATTAAAAATTAATTTTTTATAAGATTTAAACCTTTGATGAAAACTCAAGTCAAATAACAAAATTCATTTAAAAACATCATATATGGCAATTCGAAAATCTCCATTTCAAGTTAGGGTAATACATCGGTATTTAGGTTGTTTTTTATCAGGTATAATGTTCGTATATGCCTTAAGTGGAATAATTATGATTTTTAGAGAAACGAATTTCTTAAAAAAGGAAGTCATTATAGAACATCAACTTGAGTCAAATTTAGCAGGAAATGAAATTAATCCAAAGTTAAAAATAGGAGTAAAAGTTGAAAAGAAAGAAGGTGATGTTTTATATTTCAAGAAAGGGAACTATAATCAAAAAACGGGTATCGCAATTGTTAAAAAAATGAAACTACCGTTTGTCCTTGAAAAAATGGAAAAGCTTCACAAAGCCACAACCAATAGTCCTTTGTACTTTTTAAACATCTTTTTTGGTATATCTCTATTGTTTTTTGTGTTATCTGCATTTTGGATGTACACACCAAAAACGCCTATTTTTAAGAAAGGTATGTACTTCGCAATCGGTGGAGTAATTTTGACCTTAGTTCTATTATTTGTTTAATGAATGAACAGATGAGAGGATGTCAGAAGTAGAAATAAGACCAAAGAACGTAAAAAAACGAAGAATATAACCCGCTATTAAGCCAAATCTATAGATATTGTTTCTCCATAGATTTATAGATTTATAAAATGGAAGAAAAAAACATTAACTACTTAGCTTAAAAAATGAGATTACTCAGGCTCTTTTAGAATAAAAAAGAGTAAAACATATTGCTGAGAAACTGAATAGAACAAGTTCTACAATAAGTGAGAATGTTAATAATCCATGTAAAAAACACAATGCTCAATTAACTCAATCGTGTGTAATACCAATTTTATTTTTAAATGACATAATAATACTTTGGAATGTTTTTTATTCAGATAAGCAATAAAAATAGAAGCATAGCCCCGTTACGGTTTTGTTTTTGTGTGAAATATAAATGAAAAAAATGATGTAAAAGATGATTATTGGCAATTCCTCCAATAGTACGATGACTTGTAGCCTACCGTTTTAGAACCTTTCATACCCGATGAACAATAAAAAGGTAGATAATTCTTAAACTTAAAGAAACTTTTTTTTACAAAAAAAACATCAAAAAATTTGGAGAAATCAATATCTTTATGATGTCAAAATGATATCATTTAAAATCAACACTTATGAAAGAATAAAAAATCTGAGTTAGTCATTTAGTTTCTGTGTCTTAGTGTCCTTAAATATAACAGATATGGATGTTTTTCAAGGTCAAAATATACTGAGTTTTATAAAAGAACTACCAAATGATGAAGCTTGCAAAGCTTATTTGGCAAAAACAAAATGGTCTGAAGGTTTTATATGTAGTAAATGTTGTGGCACAAAAGGCTGTGAGAAATCAGGCTATAATTATCATTGTTATGGTTGTCAGCACGTAGAAAGT
>NZ_JBAHZZ010000058.1:0-8606 GCF_037132785.1 Flavicella sp.
CAAGAAAAACTGAACAATAGACCGCGGAAAATTATCAACTATAAAACACCTAATGAAATGATGGAGATTGAACTAAAAAACGTAGCTTAGTAACATCAAAAAATAATAACGTTTTGTTGCGTTAGAACATTGAATCCAAGATGGGATTAAAACTAAACGGAGTAAGAAAAAATGCAGCTTAGTAAAATAGTCGCATTTTTATTAGATGATTCATGATGTTCTAATTTAAAAAAGCGTTCAAGTTAACTTGAACGCTTTTTTAAGTATATAATTGCTGTGAATTATTTAATTGGCTTCACTGTTTTAATAATTCTTGCAGCGATTTTGTATGGATCTCCGTTTGAAGATGGACGACGGTCTTCTAACCATCCTTTGTATCCTTTTTCTACAGCAATAATTGGAATACGAATAGATGCTCCTCTATCTGAAACTCCCCAAGAGAAATCACTGATAGATGCAGTTTCGTGTTTACCTGTTAAACGTTGCTCATTGTGCTCTCCATAAACTTCGATGTGCTCTTTTACTAATGGACGGAAAGCTTCACAGATTTCAGCATATTTCTCAGCAGAACCACATTCTCTTAAGATTGAGTTAGAGAAATTAGCATGCATGCCAGATCCATTCCAATCAGTATCTCCTAATGGCTTTGGATGGTACTCTATGTACATTCCGCGACCTTCTGTCAAACGGTCTAAGATATATCTAGCAATCCAGATTTCATCTCCAGCTTGCTTAGCTCCTTTTGCAAATAATTGGAATTCCCATTGTCCAGAAGCAACCTCTTGGTTGATTCCTTCAAAATTCAATCCAGCATCAATACATATATCAGCATGCTTTTCAACGACTGCACGTCCATGAGTGTTTTTACCTCCAACTGAACAGTAGTACATTCCTTGTGGAGCAGGATAACCACCTCTTGGAAATCCTAATGGCAAATCAGTATCTGTATCCATGATAAAGTATTCTTGCTCAAATCCAAACCAAAAATCGTTATCATCATCCTCAATAGTAGCACGTCCGTTAGATTTATGTGGAGTCCCATCAGCGTTCATTACTTCAGTCATTACTAAATAACCATTAATACGTGTTGGATCTTTGTAAATTGCAACTGGCTTTAAAATACAGTCAGAATCTCCACCAGAAGCCTGTTGTGTAGATGACCCATCGAAAGACCAAAGTCCTAATTCTTCAATCGTTCCTTGGAAGTCTTCATGCTCTTCAACTTTAGTTTTACTTCTTAGGTTTTGAGTTGGTTTATAACCATCCAACCAAATGTACTCTAATTTAATTTTAGCCATAATTCTATAATCTTATTAATATGATTCTATAAATAATTTTTTTGAAGTTACAAATATAATATATAATTTAATACCAATTCCAATAAATTACGTAAAAATACGTAGATGATTTAATTTTTGAAAGAATGTTTAAATTCTTTAAAAATTATTTACAATATCTTATTTTGAGACTGTTAATATTCATATATATTAAAATATAGGATTTGGTAAAAAATTAATTACAAATAAGTAACTTTGCCTTTTTCAAATCCAAAGAAATTAGCATGAGTTCAGAAACTAGTAAAAGATATAGTCAAAGAGGAGTGTCGGCTTCTAAAGAAGACGTTCATAACGCTATAAAAAAGGTGGACAAAGGTTTGTTTCCGCAAGCATTTTGTAAAATAGTTCCCGACCATTTAACAGGTGATAAAGACTATTGTTTGATTATGCATGCAGATGGTGCAGGTACAAAATCTTCATTGGCGTATATCTACTGGAAAGAGACAGGTGATATTTCTGTTTGGAAAGGAATTGCTCAAGATGCATTGATTATGAATATTGATGATTTATTATGTGTTGGAGCAATGGAAAATATCATGTTATCATCTACGATTGGTAGAAATAAGAATTTGATTCCTGGCGAGGTTTTATCTCAAATTATCAATGGTACTGAAGAATTACTAAAAGAACTGAAAGAGTTTGGAGTAGAGATTCACTCTACAGGAGGAGAAACTGCTGATGTTGGAGATTTAGTTCGTACTATTATTGTAGACTCTACAGTAACAGCTCGAATGAAAAGAAAAGATGTTATCAATAACGCAAATATTAAACCTGGTGATGTAATCGTTGGTTTGGAATCTTTTGGTCAAGCAACTTATGAAAAATCATATAATGGAGGCATGGGAAGTAATGGATTGACATCTGCTCGTCATGATGTCTTTGATAAATATTTGGCAGAAAAATATCCTGAGAGTTTCGATGCAGCTGTACCCGAAGAATTGGTGTATTCAGGAAAAGTTAAACTAACAGATTCTGTAGAAAACTCACCAATTGATGCAGGGAAGTTAGTATTGTCTCCTACAAGAACTTATGCTCCTATTATTAAAGAAATATTAAATGAGTTTTCTGCACAAGAAATCCACGGTATGGTTCACTGTAGTGGAGGTGCTCAAACTAAAATTTTACACTTTGTAAAAGGTTTACATATCATAAAAGATAATATGTTTGATATACCTCCTTTGTTTAAATTGATTCAAAATCAATCAAATACAGACTGGAAAGAAATGTATCAAGTTTTTAATATGGGGCATAGAATGGAGATTTATGTACCTGCTGAAATAGCTAATAAAATTATTGAAATTTCTAAAAACTTTAATGTCGATGCTAAAATTGTGGGAAGAGTAGAAGCTTCAGAAAATAATAAATTAACAATTAAAAGTGAATTCGGAGAATTTATTTATTAGTTATATTACGAAAGGATCAGTCTATGCTCTGGTCTTTTAAATATCTGTAATAATCGGATAAAAAATGTAAATTTGTAGTCCAAATAATAGAGAGAAAAGATGTTAGATAAGATTAAAATATTTAAACAACGATTTGACGAAGTATCAGATTTGATTATTCAGCCTGATATTATCATGGATCAAAAGCGTTATGTAAAGCTTAATAAAGAATATAAAGATTTAGGACAGATAGTTGAAAAATCTAAAGAATATGAAAAGCTTTTAAACAATATAGCCGAAGCAAAAGAAATCATTTCAGACGGATCAGATGCTGAAATGGTTGAAATGGCTAAAATGGAATTGGATGATGCAAACGGACAGATTCCTAATATTGAGGAAGAAATTAAATTTATGTTGATTCCTAAGGACCCTGAAGATGCTAAGAATGTAATTGTTGAAATTCGCGCTGGCACAGGTGGAGATGAAGCGAGTATTTTTGCCGGAGATTTATATAGAATGTATACCAAATATTGTTCAGATAGAAACTGGAAAGTGGAAATTGAAGATATTAGTGAAGGTACTTCAGGAGGGTTTAAAGAAATTATTTTTAGTATTTCTGGAGCTGATGTGTATGGTGATATGAAATTCGAATCTGGTGTGCACCGTGTCCAAAGAGTTCCACAAACAGAAACTCAAGGTCGTGTACATACGTCAGCAGCAACTGTAATGGTATTACCAGAGGCAGAAGAGTTTGATATTGACATGAAACAAAGTGATATTCGTGTAGATTATTTCTGTTCTTCAGGACCTGGTGGTCAATCGGTAAATACAACATATTCAGCTGTGCGTTTGACACATATTCCTTCTGGATTGGTAGCACAATGTCAAGATCAAAAATCTCAGCATAAGAATAAAGACAAAGCGATGAAGGTTTTACGATCTAGATTGTATGAGCAAGAATTGGAAAAGAAATTAGCGGCAGATTCTTTAAAGAGAAATTCATTGGTTGCTAGTGGAGATAGATCTGCTAAAATTAGAACCTATAATTATCCTCAGGGACGTGTTACTGAACATAGAATTGGAATGACACTTTATGATTTGTCAAATGTAATTAATGGTGATATTCATAAGATCATTGATGGACTTAAGCTGGCTGAAAACACAGAAAGGTTAAAGGAATTAGGCGAGGCTCTTTAGTGAAAAAGTTAAATAATTAAGAAAAGCTGTAAACAATATGTTTACAGCTTTTTTTCGCATTATATTCAGCCGAGACTCTGTCCAACATAACTCAACCGAATTATTTTAGGCTCAACATTTCTTTTAAAATCTAACATCAGCAAAGTTTTTAAAAAAATTGCTGACTTTCTCAGAAAACCTTATAACAATTTGATTTTTAAATGACGTAATAATAATTTGGAATATTTTTTATTCAGATAAGCAATAAAAATTGAAGCATAGCCCCGTTACGGTTTTGTTTTTGTGTGAAATATAAAGGAAATAGAAACTAGTTTAATCAATCATTTTGATGTTTATTTGGTATTACTTAAAAAGTACATTTTAATGAGATTACCGATTATGAGTTAAATTCAGCATCCATAAAATTATAGGTTTCTATATTTTTAGAAGCTGAAATTTACGATAGTAGGAACTTCTGTTTTTGTTTCAAAATAAGTACCTTTGCGCTCTAAATTATAAATGGTCAATTGTCTTTTTAATAACTTGGAAGACGAAAGTTGTTTTATAAATAACGAATGAAAAAGCAATTGTTAGAAACCATTAAAAAAATATAGGATGAAGAATATCACAGAAATATTAAAAGAGAGAATCCTTGTGTTAGATGGGGCCATGGGGACTATGTTACAGGCTTATAAGTTTACCGAAGAGGATTTTAGAGGTGAGGAATTTAAAGATTGGAAATTATCTGTGAAAGGAAATAATGATATGCTTTCTATTACCCAGCCAGAAGCCATTAAAGAAGTGCATAGAAAGTATTTTGCTGCAGGAGCTGATATAATAGAAACTAACACTTTTTCTAGTACTACCATTGCTATGGCGGATTATAAAATGGAAGATTATGTATATCAGCTAAATTACGAGTCTGCAAAAATTGCGAAAGAGGTAGCAGATGAATTCACAAAAGAAAATCCTGACAAACCACGATTTGTTGCGGGATCAATTGGACCAACTAACAAAACAGGTTCTATGTCTCCAGATGTAAATGACCCTGGTTATCGTGCCATAACTTTTGATGAACTGAGAATTGCATACAAACAACAAGCGGGAGCTTTGTTAGACGGAGGTTCTGATATTTTATTGGTAGAGACTGTTTTTGATACTTTAAATGCAAAAGCAGCTTTATTTGCAATTGAAGAGGTAAAAGATGAACGTGGAATTGAAATTCCAGTTATGCTAAGCGGTACAATTACTGATGCCAGTGGTAGAACCTTATCTGGACAAACTGCAGAAGCCTTTTTAATTTCAGTATCACATGTTCCTTTATTAACTGTCGGTTTAAACTGTGCCTTGGGAGCAAATGCATTGGTGCCTCATTTAGAAGCAATTTCTAGAAATACTGAATATGGAGTCTCAGCACATCCAAATGCTGGATTGCCTAATGCTTTTGGAGAATATGATGAAACACCAGATGAAATGGCTGGTCAGATTAAAGAGTATTTAGACAAGAATTTGATAAATATTATTGGAGGATGTTGTGGTACAACTCCAGAGCATATAAAAGCAATTGCTGATTTAGCTGCTCAATATAAACCAAGAGTTATTGCTTAAGATGAAAACAAACATGGCAACAAATATTATCCTTATTTTTTTGATGCTTGGCTGTATCTATTAATTGTGGTTCTATTTGCTGTTTTTGCTTTGGTTTTTTATAAAAATAAAGAATACAATTCAAGTTAAGAATGAGTATAAAACAAACAAAATATTTAAAGTTATCAGGGTTAGAGCCATTAGTTTTAAGCCCAGATATGAACTTTATTAATGTTGGTGAACGAACAAATGTTGCAGGGTCACGTAAATTTTTACGTTTGATCAAAGAAGAGCAATATGATGAGGCTTTGGTTATTGCAAGAGATCAAGTAGAAGGAGGGGCGCAAATCATTGATATTAATATGGATGATGGTATGATTGATGGAAAAGAAGCGATGGTTCGTTTCTTACATCTAATTATGGCAGAGCCAGATATTTCTCGTGTACCTATTATGATTGATAGTTCTAAATGGGATATTATTGAAGCTGGTTTACAGGTTGTTCAAGGGAAATGTATTGTGAATTCAATTTCTTTAAAAGAAGGAGAAGAAGCATTTCGTAAACACGTAAAATTATTAAAACGTTATGGTGCAGCTGTAATTGTTATGGCTTTTGATGAAGTAGGTCAGGCAGATGATTATGACAGTCGCTGTAGAATAGCAAAGCGTTCTTATGATATTATGGTGAATGAATTGGGATTTCCATCAGAAGATATTATTTTCGATTTGAATATTTTTCCTGTAGCAACAGGAATGGAAGAGCATAGAAGAAATGCCATTGACTTTATTAAAGCTACACACTGGGTTCGTACAAATTTAACCAATGCAAGTGTTAGTGGTGGTGTAAGTAATGTATCATTTTCTTTTAGAGGAAATAATGTAGTCCGTGAGGCAATGCACTCAGTTTTCTTGTACTATGCAATCCAAAAAGGAATGAACATGGGGATTGTAAACCCTGCAATGTTAGAAGTTTACGACGACATCCCAAAAGATTTATTAGAGCATGTAGAAGATGTAATTTTAGATAGACGTGATGATGCTACAGAACGTTTGTTAGATTTTGCTGAATCTGTTAGAGGAGAAGGTAAAGTTCAGGTGAAAAACTTAGAATGGAGAAAAGAAGGTTTACAAGATAGAATTACACATTCTCTGGTCAAAGGATTGGATACTTATATTGTTGAAGATGTTGAAGAAGCTCGTCTATTAGCCACTAAACCACTAGAGGTTATCGAAGTAAGTTTGATGACTGGAATGAGTGTTGTTGGTGATTTGTTTGGAGAGGGAAAAATGTTCTTACCTCAGGTTGTAAAGTCAGCACGTGTAATGAAAAAAGCAGTAGCGCATTTGATGCCTTTTATTGAAGCAGATAAAGATGGAAATTCTAGAGCACAAGGAAAAATTTTATTGGCAACTGTAAAAGGAGATGTACACGATATTGGAAAGAATATTGTTGGAGTTGTATTAGCCTGTAATAATTATGAGATTATTGACTTAGGGGTGATGGTGCCTCCAGAAAAAATATTAGAAGAAGCAAAAAAACAGAATGTAGATATCATTGGATTGAGTGGCTTGATTACCCCTTCCTTAGATGAAATGGTACATATGGCTAAAGAAATGAAACGTTTGGATTTTAGAATCCCGTTATTAGTTGGAGGAGCAACAACATCAAGAGCACATACAGCAGTGAAAATTGCAGAACAATACGATTATGGAGTAATTCATGTACTAGATGCATCTAGGTCGGTTCCCGTAGTGAGTACTTTGATAAATAAAGAAAAAAAAATTACTTTCTTAAAGGACACTTATGCAGAGTATGATAAGCTACGTGATAACTACTTAAATAGAGCACGTAAAAAAGTGTATTTACCATTGGCAGAAGCTAGAAAGAATAAATTTAAAATTGATTGGAAAGCAGAGGATATATACAAACCAAAAAAACTAGGTGTTCATATAATTGAAAATTTAGATTTTAATGATTTGCTGCCTTATTTAGATTGGACTCCATTTTTCCAGTCATGGGAACTGCACGGAAAATATCCTGCAATTTTAACAGACAAGGTTGTAGGAGAACAGGCAACAGAGCTGTTTAAAGATGCATCACAAATGTTAGCACGTATCTTAAAAGAAAAATGGTTTATAGCGAAAGCTGTATATGGATTGTTTCCTGCTAATACTGCACAGAATTCTGATGATATTGAAATATACAAAGACGAATCTCGATCTGAAATTTTAGAAACGATTTTGACCTTACGTCAACAGTCTAAAAAAGGAGCAGGGAAACCAAATATTGCATTGGCAGATTTTATTGCACCTAAAGATACCAACCTAGAAGATTACATGGGGGCTTTCTGTGTAACAACAGGTTTTGGAGTAGAAGAAATAGCAGAGAAATACAGAGAAGATTTAGACGATTATAATAGTATTATGGTCAAAGCTTTGGGAGATCGTTTCGCAGAGGCTTTTGCTGAATATTTACACGACAAAATTCGTAAGGATTTTTGGGGATATACTTCTACTGAAAATTTATCAAATGAAGATTTGATACGTGAGCAGTACCAAGGCATCCGTCCTGCTCCTGGGTATCCAGCTTGCCCTGATCATACTGAGAAAACTTCACTTTGGAGACTGTTAAGTGTTAAAGAAAATATTGGTATTGTATTGACAGATAGTTTGGCTATGTTTCCAACGGCAGCAGTTTCTGGATTGTATTTTGCACATCCAAAATCTAGGTATTTTGGAGTTGGTAAAATAACAATGGAGCAAGTACATGATTTTGCCAAAAGAAGAGGATATACAAATGAGGTAATGGAACGTTGGTTAGCACCAAACTTAAATGAATAATAACATATTTATCTATACGCTTAACGTCTGTTTTATTTGATTTTGATAAATTGATTTAGCAACTTGGATTCAAGGTTGTAACGCAACAAAACGTTTTAGTTTTATGATGTTACTAAGCTACAATTTTAAGTTCAATATCCATCATTTAAGACCGTTGCATAATGCTCTTTTCAGTTTTAGATTTCAATTTTGACTTTTTAAATCTAAAATTTATATTTTTTTTTCTTATTTTCATTGTTTATGTTAGTTATGGATCTATTTTTTGGTTCATTTTCCTTTAGTTT
>NZ_JBAHZZ010000092.1:0-7958 GCF_037132785.1 Flavicella sp.
CAAGAAAAACTAAATAATAGACCTAGAAAGATACTTGGATATAAAACACCAAAAGAAATGATGGATATTGAACTTAAAATTGTAGCTTAGTAACATCATAAAACTAAAACGTTTTGTTGCGTTACAACCTTGAAGCCAAGAGAACAGAGCACATTACAAGAACTAACCTCAAAATACGAACGAATACCATTTTAACATATAAATAACGTATTAAATTCGTTTCTTTTTTATTCCTATTTCACACAAAAACAAAATCGCAGCGGTACTATGCTTCAAATTTTATTACGTATCTAATTTAAGATATTACAAATTTAGGTTGGTAGTAGAATCTAAACGAAATAATAGGCTAAGAAAAAGACACCAATTCAAAACGCCTATATTTGTAATGAAAAATTATTGTTTAATGCAGTAGTTGCGTTCATGAGTTGAATTCAGCTCTGCTTATTATTTAAAAAAGACAAAAATGTTATTGACACAACGAAAAGACGCATTTGTTAAATTAGGAGAATTTTTGAGTCAGTTTTCAACTGAAAAAATCACTAAAAAAGACAATATATTATTTAATGATATGTTCTTTGATGCTTTTAAAATGCAAATTAAAAGAGCAAAAGAACTCAATGGGTGGTTTACAGAAGACAATGTTTTATTTTCCTTAGAAAGCTGGAGTCTAGCATTGACAGAAACGAACATTAATACCTGGCTTAAACCCTATGAAATTAACAAGATACCCGCAAAACAAGTTGCAATCATAATGGCTGGAAATATTCCTCTTGTTGGTTTTCACGATTTTTTATGTGTATTAATGGCAGGTCATAAAGTATTGGTTAAATTATCATCTAACGATAAGTATTTCATTCCCTTAATTGCAAAATACTTGGAATACATTGAGCCCGGTTTTAATGGAAATATTGAATTTACGGAAGAGAAGTTAAAAAACTTCCATGCTGTTATTGCTACAGGAAGTAATAATACGGCTAGATATTTTGAATACTATTTCGGGAAACACCCTCATATAATAAGAAAAAACAGGAATACGGTTGCAATTTTATCTGGAACTGAATCAGATGAAACTTTAGAAAAAATGACCTATGATATATTTCGATATTTTGGTTTAGGCTGTAGAAGTATCTCAAAAATATTTTTACCTAAAGGTTTTGATTTGAATAGGATATTTAAAGCCTCGTTTATTCATAAAGACATCGTAAACTATGAACGATATGCAAATAATTACGAATACAATAAAGCTGTCTATTTAATGAGTCTTTTTGATATCAGAGAAAATGGATTCTTAATGCTAAAAGAAGATCAAAGTTATTCCTCTCCTATATCCTCTTTATTCTATGAATATTATGAAGATTTAGAAGAGTTAAAAACTCGTTTATCCACAGATTCTGACAAAATACAATGTGTTACCAGTGATATTTTAGAACTTAATACGATCCCTCTGGGACAGACACAAAATCCTCAATTATGGGATTATGCTGACAACACAGATACACTTAAATTTTTATTAACAATCTAGTTGACATATTTGCTTATTTTAAATAGTTAAATACAATAAAATTGTCGAAATTCGCCATTCGTTTTTACGACAATAATTATAGAATCAAACATTATGAAAAAACATAATTTTAGTGCAGGACCATCTATCTTGCCACAAGAAGTATTAAAAAAAGCAAGTGAAGCTATTATTGATTTTAATGGGTTAGGATTATCTCTAATTGAAATTTCACATAGAAGTAAAGATTTTATCGCTGTAATGGACAAAGCTCAAGATTTGGTAAAAGAATTATTAGAATTACCTGAAGGTTATTCTGTTTTGTTTTTACAAGGAGGAGCAAGTTCTCAGTTCTTAATGACTCCATATAACTTATTAAAAGAAGGAGGAAAAGCTGTTTATCTTGATACTGGCGCTTGGAGTTCTAAAGCAATCAAAGAAGCAAAAAACTTTGGAGAAACGGTTGTTATTGCATCTTCTAAAGACAAAGGTTATAATTATATTCCTAAAGGATATCAAATACCCTCAGATGCAGGCTACATGCATTTCACATCTAATAATACTATTTTCGGAACTCAATTAAAAGAATTCCCTGGTAATGATGTGTTAAAAGTCGTTGATATGAGTTCTGATATTTTTTCTAGAAAAATAGATTTCACTCAATTTGATGTGGTTTATGCAGGTGCTCAAAAAAATATGGGACCTTCAGGAACTACTTTAGTAATTGTAAAAGACGCTGTTTTTGGTACATCAGGAAGATCAATTCCTTCTATGTTGGATTATGCTGTACACGCAAAAGCAGGAAGTATGTTTAATACGCCACCTGTATTCGCCGTATATGTATCAATGCTAACTTTGGAATGGTTAAAAGAAAAGGGAGGAATCGAAGCTATCGAGAAAATAAACAATGAAAAAGCAGAATTATTGTATAACGAAATCGACAACAATCCTTCTTTTGTTGGGTTTGCCGCTAAAGAAGATCGTTCTAACATGAATGTTACTTTTACTTTAGCTGACGAATCTAAAAAAGAAAAATTTGATAAGCTTGCTGCCGCAGCTGGAATAATCGGGATTAATGGACACAGATCTGTTGGTGGATATAGAGCAAGTATCTATAATGCAATGCCAATTGAGAGTATTCAAGTTTTGGTAAATGCAATGCAAGAATTAAACAAATAACATTTAAAAAAAGTGATGCCAAAACGGCATCACTTTTTTTTCTTACTTATAAAATAATTTAGAATGAAAGTATTAGCAAATGACGGTTTGGCTCAAAGTGGTGTTACCGCTCTTGAAGCTGCTGGTTTTGAGGTGATTTTAACAACTGTTGCTCAAGAGCAATTAGAAAACTATATAAACAAAGAAGGAATTGACGTGATTTTAGTACGTAGTGCAACTACGGTACGTCAAGAATTGATTGATGCTTGTCCATCTATTAAAATTATTGGACGTGGTGGAGTTGGTATGGATAATATTGATGTACAATACGCAAGAGATAAAGGTGTTGATGTAATCAATACACCTGCTGCATCTTCTCATTCAGTAGCAGAGTTAGTATTTGCTCATTTCACAAGTCTTGCTCGTTTTGTCCACGATTCAAATAGGAATATGCCTTTAGATGGAGAATCTAAATTCAAACAGCTAAAAAAATCTTATGCTGGTGGTGTTGAATTAAAAGGAAGAACTTTAGGTGTTTTAGGTTTTGGACGTATTGGACAAGCTACTGCTGCAATTGCATTAAGACTAGGAATGAAAGTTGTCGCATTTGATCCTTTTATGGAATCTGCAACAATTTCTCTAGACTTTATTGACGGACAAAAAATAGACATTACTATTGATACGATCTCTAAAGAAGAGGTTTTAAAACAAGCTGATTTCTTAACACTTCATGTACCTGCTCAAGACGAGTACGTAATTGGAGCAAAAGAAATTGAAGCGATGAAAGATGGTGCTTTTATTGCAAATGCTTCTCGTGGTGGTGTTATTGATGAAGTTGCTTTAATTGCTGCTTTAGATAGTGGTAAATTAAAGGGTGCTGCATTGGATGTATTTGAGACAGAACCTAAGCCTTCTGTACAGGTCTTAATGAATCCTAAAGTTTCATTAACTCCACATATTGGAGCCGCTACTGGCGAGGCTCAAGATCGAATAGGTGGTGAATTAGCAATACAAATTATTAAGTTGTTGAAATAATCTCTTTCACAAAATATATTAAAAGGCTGTCTTTTAAGACAGCCTTCTGTTTTATACTATAAGTTGTATAATTAAATTTAGTATAAAAACATAATAGCACCTTTATTTTACAATTCTAAAAATTGTAACTTTACTTTTATTAAAAAAAAGAATTACTTATCTATGGTTTTAGACATCATTAACGCCAAAATAATATCATACAAAAAGCACATCCAAGATACTGCTGAATACAAATCACTATTCAAATGGGATGCAATCAAACAGTTTCAAGACAATTGGGACATCAATGCGGAAGATTTCAAACAGATGTATGAAGATAGTTTTTCTAATAATGTTGCGACTAGATTATGGGAGGGTGAAAACTTCTACCCTAAAGAAGCAATGTTTGTTATGTTAGACTACGATCAAGAAAAAATTCGAGGGATGTTTAGAAATCTTTTAAACGAAGAAAAGGATTTAGAAGCTCGTATAGAATTTTTTATTTTCGACTGTAACACAATTCGAAATGAAATCCTTAATTCAAACCCAGAGTTCACAAATCATTATCATGGAGATTATGCAATGGTTTCAATTTATTTATCATTCAAATACCCTCAGAAGTATTCTATTTATAAATATGATGAATTCAAACAGTTTATGAATGCTGTGAAAAGCAAATCTATCCCTACAGAAAAAGAAATCTCTAGATTTTTTAAAGTCATGAAAACTATTAATATTCTCATATCTAAAGATGAAGAGCTTTTGGCTATTCATAAAAAAATAAGAGAAATCAATAATTCTTTTACTGATGATAGTCTTCTATTAGCACAAGATTTCTATCACTGTAGTATAAAACTTGAATAATAAAAAAGGCTATCCTATAATAGGAAAGCCTTTTTTTATTTCTTCTACTTCTACTCTGGCAAAACTCCAATTCTTACGGTTAGTTCCTGAACTTACAAATAATGCTAATGTGTTTAAAACAAAAAAACACGGATCTATAGGGCTGTAGACAATAAACTTCATTGAACTTTAGCTGTTGCCTTTACAAAAGAGATGTCTGAAAAAAGAGTTTGCAACACTGCTCGAAATTATTCTGTTTTACTTAAGATAGCATTAAATCTATTTAAAAATATACCTTCAAAAAAAACATCATTGAAAAGTAAAATACTGGAAGCAGGATGGCATCAAGAATACTTGCTAAAAATATTAAATTTAAAAGTATGATTCTACTCTGGGAATCCTATTTGATTTGAGTATTCTAAAAAATAATTGTTTATTTTCGCAAGCGCGTTAGGGATCTCAGTGGCATCCTTTTTTTAAAATTCAATGCTGAGCTTGTGGAAGTTCTGGTATTTAAAAAAGATAAAACAAAGAGCCCGACCTGAAAGGAAACGCCTAAAAACAATAAAAATGAAAGTTACAGATCATATAAAAGAAGCGAAGGGAAAATCATTGTTTTCTTTTGAAATTGTGCCTCCAGTTAAAGGACAGAATATTCAAAAATTATATGATAATATAGATCCTTTGATGGAGTTTAATCCAAAATTTATTGACGTTACTACTTCTAGAGAAGAATATATTTATATAGAAAAGGGAAATGGACTTTTGGAACGTAAAGTTACACGGATGCGTCCAGGAACTGTTGGAATTTGTGCTTCTTTGATGCATAAATATGATGTAGATACTGTGCCTCATGTTTTATGTGGTGGCTTTACTAGAGAAGAGACAGAATATGTTTTAGTAGATTTACACTATTTAGGGATAGATAATTTAGTAGCTTTACGTGGAGACTCTATGAAACACGAATCTCAGTTTGTACCTTGTGAAGGAGGTAATAATTATGCTGTAGAATTGGTCGTACAGATTGCTCAGTTGAATCAAGGAAAATTTTTGAATGAAACTGGAGAAATGGATTTGAAACCTGATTTCTGTATTGGTGTTGCAGGATATCCTGAAAAACATTTTGAATCTCCAAGTTTAGAGTCTGACTTACAGCGATTAAAAGAGAAGGTTGAAGCGGGAGCTGATTATGTAGTAACACAAATGTTTTTTGATAATAAAAAATATTTTGAGTTTGTAGATGCCGCAAAGGTAATAGGAATTAATGTGCCTATTATACCAGGAATCAAACCGATTGCAGTAGAGAGACATTTACAAATTTTACCTAAAGTATTTAGTTTGGATTTACCATTAGCTTTAGAAAAAGCAGTGTTGGGTTGTAAATCAGATAGAATGGCGATTAGGCAAGTTGGGATAGAGTGGGCCATTGAACAAAGTAAAGAATTGATGATGGCAGGAGTACCCACGGTTCATTATTATTCTATGGGAAAATCAGATAATATTGTTAAAATAGCAAAAGAAGTATTTTAATTAAGGAAATATAATTTTACTTAATATTACTATAAAAAAAAGTGATTATTAGTAAGAGTTTTAAGTGGAATATTTGATTACATTTGTAAAGAGAGAAATAAAATAATTTAAAGACATATAGTTATGGCATTAGAAATAACAGACGCAACATTTGAAGAGGTAGTTTTAAAATCGGATAAACCGGTATTGGTAGATTTTTGGGCAGCTTGGTGTGGACCTTGTAGAATGGTTGGACCAATCATTGAAGAAATTAGTACAGAGTATGACGGTAAAGCTGTTGTTGGAAAGGTTGATGTAGACGCAAATCAAGAATTTGCAGCGAAATACGGAGTTAGAAATATTCCTACAGTTTTATTGTTTAAAAACGGTGAAGTTGTTGATAAACAGGTAGGTGTAGCTCCAAAAACAACATACGCAGCTAAAATAGATGCTGTATTGTAAGAAATTGCCTTTATAAGATAAAAAGCAGTACTTTAAAAAGTGCTGCTTTTTTGTTTTAATAGGTGTTGATGAATAAAAGAGCTTTAAATTTCCTTTTTTTTGAGTAATTTTACCAAGTGCTTTTTAGTGAATGAAAAGGACATTTTTAGATATTTATATATGGATGATAAGTTAATTTCAAAGAAAAAACCTAGTTTCCCAGTTACAAATGCTTTAAAAGATTATTTGAAAAAGTACAATAGAAGTGTTCATATGCCAGTTTTGTATGAGGATTTATTACGCTACTCTGGAGGTATTGAAGTATATGACAAATCTGGAACAGATACTTTTTGGATTCGTGTCTATTATTCTGAATTTGAAAGAGAGGAAATTGATATGGGATTAAAAATAATCTATAGCATTCTTCATGCTGATGGTGGTGGTGATTCGATTCCTTTTTTAAATATTGATGCCGTTGATTTTTGTACGTTTGGTAATTCACAACCTTTTCGTATAAAGGTAAGAAATATTTTAAACGACAATTATATGTATATGTATATCAAAAAAGCAGATGCTTCTCGTGTGTATGGTTTGGAGTTAGAGCATTTATTATCTCCTGATCGGATCAATTTTTTGGTGTATAAAAACACGATTGTGGAAGAGCATATTCAAGGAATTCCAGGAGATGTATTTATGAATGAAGGCTATAAAAAATTTTCATCAAGAGATCAAAAACAACTGGCGAAGGAATTCGTAAAGTTTAATGAGCGTTGTATTATTCGATTGTTAGGAGATATGCGTTCGTACAATTATGTTATTGTACCTACACACGATTTTGATCAGGTGCAATATAGAATTCGTGCGATAGATTTTGACCAACAGTGTTACGAAGGCAAGTTTAAGGTGTATATGCCTCAGTTTTTAAAAGAAAACAATTTATTTGTAGAAATGGTTCATGAAAATTTACAGGAACAATCTATAAATCAATATAAGGTGGAAGAGCGTTCGGCAATTTCAAAACGTATTTTAAGGGTACATGATAGAGTCTTATGTTTATTAGACTGCATTTCTGAAAATTCGATTTCTACACCAGAAAAAGTAGAACAGCTAAAAGCAGGTTTGATTGATTATTCCAAGGACATGAAATTTAAAAAATGCGTTAATATGGGAGAACTATTGAGTGTTGGATTTGATTTTGTGGTAAGAAATTATGAAAATGAAAACCATTATTTAATTCATTAATATTTTTTATTCAGATAAGCAATAAAAATAGAAGCATAACTCCACTTGGTTTTGTTTTCGTGTGAAATATGAATGAAAAAAAACGAATTTAATGAGTCATTTAAATGTTCTTAGTTATACGCCTAGTATCTGTTTTATGTTTTTTTGATATTTAGGTTTTTGTAGTACCATTCTAAGAATTGTTTTATGAAAAATGGATTCTTTGTATTGTGACCTATTAATTCTAAAACAAAATTCATCAAAATATGCTTGT
>NZ_JBAHZZ010000094.1:0-8288 GCF_037132785.1 Flavicella sp.
AAAAACTAAAGGAAAATGAACCAAAAAATAGATCCATAACTAACATAAACAATGAAAATAAGAAAAAAAAATATAAATTTTAGATTTAAAAAGTCAAAATTGAAATCTAAAAATGAAAAGAGCATTATGCAACGGTCTTAACCTTTATAAGGTAAGATCTTATAGAACTAATTTACCATTTATTTGCAATTTCGACTTAGGTTTTCTTAACAAAAATATTTAATAAACAAGATACTGATCAAAAGGCAAAAGAAATTAGCCCAATATCCATGATTGGAAAGCCTATCTGAGAAGCACCTGTTTTTCACTTGCCTCTCCTTATGAGTACTATAAAACCCTAAACAGATTTTCTCTAGCTTCTTTTTCTTTGATATTGCTAATCAAATGCCTAATATTCATTCCTAGTCCAGTACTTTCCAAACTTCTTTATCAACTTATGTTCACGTTCTAGTTTTTCAAGAAGTATTAGAATCCGTCTGTACTGATTTCTGAGGCTGAAAAATCAATAGAAATAGCTGTGTTTCCCCTGTATAAGGTGTCTTTATTGCTCAAAATCGGATGATTTTTAAAATGTTATTTTCACTTGTTTACACAATAAATTTAACACTTTACATCCAATTTTATTTGTTTATAACTAATTTTTAGGGTTTAACTGAGTTTTACAAACATCATACCTAAACTCAGAATAAAAACATGTTTTTTTAATAGTTTAGAATGGACTAATCAGTAAATTAGATGTTCGTAACTACCATGCACAATAAGTCTAGCAAAACAATTTAAATTTAGTATAAAGTTAAATACCTGTTGATAAATAACTACATTAGCTTTTAATGAAATCAAATGATTTGAAAATTCTGTCTAGGTTAAAAGGTGCTGATTCCTCAGCATACAAAGAATTATTTGATGAATTTTACAAACCGTTATGTGTTTTTTCTTTAAAATATTCTAACTCTCATGAATTAGCAGAAGATGTAGTTCAAGATTTTTTTATAAAATTTTGGGATGAAAGATTATATATGAAACTTAATGGGGAAATTGCTCCGTATTTATATTCATCTATTAAGAATAATACATTGCAAGCTTTAAAAAAAGAGGGTAGGTATCGTTTTGAAGAGATAGAAAATCAAGTTAATAAATTGATGTCTGATGAAAATATTGATATCAGGCATATTGAACAGGAGAAGGAAAAATTTCATAAAGCAATAGAAGCTTTACCCATCAAATGTAGAGAAGTTTTTATGGCTATTGGACTTGGAAACCAGAAATATAAAGAGGCTGCATTAGAATTAGGTGTTTCTGTAAACACTGTTAAAACCCATTATTCACGTGCTCTAAAGCAGCTTCGTAACTCCTTAGCACTACTCTTAAATTTTATTTTTTTTTAAAAAAGTTTAATTTCTTTTCACCCATTTTCACCTTTTTACTATATAATTAATATAACATCTATCATTGTTAATATAGTATATAATGAAAAACATTCCTTCTCATATTTTTAAATTGGTCTTATCTTATATCTCAAAAGAGATAAACGCAGAAGAATTTCAAGAACTGCAAAAATGGGTTAATAAAAACAAAAAAAACGAGCAATTATTTTCCGATTATCTATATGTATACAAAAGGTCTAAAAGGTTAAAGTTTATTGAAAAAATAGATTTAAATCGGGCTTGGAATCACATGGTTTCAAAACTAAGAAGGCCGTTGGAGTTAAAGATAGCTTATCAAAAAAAACAGGTAAAAGTAAGGCGCTTAAAAAACACATTCAATGTTTTTAAATATGCCGCTATAGCTATTTTGTTTATAGGAATAGGTTATTTATACCAAAACGGTGATTTCCAAAAGAAATCGAAAATTATAAAACCAACTAACAATATTACTTTACAGTTGGATGATGGCAGAGTAAAAATCATAGATGAAAGTGGGGACTCCAAAGTATTAGATGCTAATGGAAATGTTGTTGGAGAACAAAAGGGTGTTCAACTGATTTACAACAAAGAGGTAGGGGTCAAAATCTTGGTGTATAATACATTAACAATACCTTACGGTAAACGCTTTGAGGTTAAATTGTCTGATGGGACAAAAGTTCACTTAAATGCAGGGTCATCATTAAAATATCCAATAAGTTTTATAAAAGGCAAAAATCGTAAAGTGTTTTTAAAAGGGGAAGCTTATTTCGATGTAGCAAAAGATGCTAAACATCCTTTTATAGTCAATGCAGATGATATGGATGTAAGGGTTTTAGGAACACGATTTAACATATCCTCTTATCCAGAAGATGATAATATTAATACGGTCTTAGTTGAAGGTTCAGTAAGTATTTATAAAAAGGGAGAATTATATACGCCCGAAACATCAACTATTTTAAAGCCAGGGTTTATGGCAGCATGGCAGAAAAATGACAGAAAAATTGCTATAGAAAAAGCTGATATAGAATTAGCCACAGCTTGGGTTGATGGTAAGATTATATTTAGACATACACCTTTTGATGATATCATAAAGAAACTTGAACGGCACTATAATGTTAAAATCATCAATAACAATAAAGTATTAGGCAAACAGCGATTTCGAGCCAGTTTTGATATAGAAGTTATTGAGCAAGTTCTAGAGTCTTTTAATGCAAATTTTGAAATTGAATATACGATTCATAATAATCAAATAATAATTAATTAATTTAAAACAAAAAGGACGCCTATGATATAAAACAAAAACGTATTCAATTAAAAAAATTACTACAGGTTTTCAATATTGGTCTAATTTAGTTAAGATTAATTCAGAAAAAAAATCGGAAGATGCTACCAACACCTCCCGACTAATCATGTAGTGATTAAATAATTAACCACACAAACAGAAACCAAAATTATGAAAAAAACACTAATGTTTAAAGAATTTCTATTCTTTAAACCAAAAATTGATTTAAAAGTGAAACTCACAGCTCTTTTTTTAATAGTTTCTTTATTTCAACTTAAAGCTGTTGAATCGTATAGTCAGAAAACTAAAATCACATTACATCTTGAAAATGTTAGTATAGAAAAAGTACTGAATGAAATAGAGTCGCAAACAGAATTTAAATTTTTGTACAATTATAATGATTCTAATTACGAAAAAATTATTTCTATAAAAGCTAAAAAAGAAGAAGTATCGTCTGTTTTAGAAAGATTGTTAAAGGATACAAATGTTAGATTCCAAGTTCTGGGTAAGCAGATTGTACTTAATAAGAATATTAAAAAAACAATAGAAATACCTAAAATAACATTAAATAATTTAGAGGATAAAACAGTCGTTCAAAAAAACATTATATCGGGCACCATTAAAGATAAGTATGACGTCCCAATACCAGGAGTAAACATACTTGTTGTTGGGACAACTAGGGGAACACAAACGGATTTTGATGGAAACTATAACATAGAAGCAAAAAAAGGAGAGGTTCTTGATTTTTCTTTTATAGGTTTTAAATCTGAAAAGATAACAATTGCAGATTCTAATACTGTTGATTTAGTTATGGTTGTAGAGACAAGTGCCTTGGACGAAGTGGTAGTTGTAGGTTATGGAACTAAAAAGAAAGAAAGTTTAACAGGGGCAATTGTACAAGTAAAATCATCTGATTTTAACAAAAGACCAATTACCAATGCTAGCCAAGCGTTACAAGGTTTAGCTGCAGGGGTTTTAGTAACTCAAACTTCTGGTGAGCCAGGACAAGATGAGGCTCAAATTAGAATTCGTGGAGAGTCTAGTATTTCTGGTAGTAATGGTGCACTAGTTCTTGTTGATGGAATTCAAAGCTCATTTGATGAAATTAATCCTGATGATATTGAGACGATTTCAGTTTTAAAAGATGCCGCAGCTTCTGCTATTTATGGTTCGAGAGCAGCAAACGGGGTTATTTTAGTTACGACGAAAAGAGGTAAATCTGGAATAGGAAAATTCTCTGTAAATTTATACACTGGAATTCAAAACCCAACCGCATTACCAGACATGGTTACCGATCCAATTCAATGGATGGAACTTCATAACTTTGCAAGAGAGGTGCCTATGGCAAACGGAACGATCCCTGCGCCACTTTATTCTGACGAAATGATTGCCGAATACCAACAGTTTGTAAATGAAACTGGATTTAAAGGGTCGGATGCATTTGACGCCTTATTTAACAGCGCCGTTATCCACAAAGCGACTGTTAGTGCAACTGGAGGAACAGACAAAACTTCTTATTATATGTCAGCATCTTATTTAGATCAAAATGGTGTAGGTTTAGGATCTAAGTTTAAACAAGGTTCATTTCGATTAAATTTAGATACTCAAGTACATGATAAATTAAAAATAGGGACAACTATAACTCCTATTTTTGGTGAAAACATACGACCTATTTCCCAAAGTGGTAGTGATCAATTTCTATGGGCCTGGAGATGGAGACCTACAGCACCTTTCTTTTTGCCAGATGGTAGATATGCCGTCCGAAAGTTTTTTCAATCAGGAGAATGGGGTCCAGTATATAGTAATCCCATTTCCTATTCAGAAAATGGTAAAAACAACCAAAAAAGATTTAAGGTGTTAGGAAGTATATACCTTGAATATGAACCGATAGAGAATCTTAAAATAAAAGGAACTGCTGGTGGAAATATTAAAACTACTAATACCACTTTATACGCTCCTGTTATAGAGAATTTTTATTACAGTACAGAAGTTTTTGCCGCAAGATCTAGAGGAACTAACTACTTAAGTAAAAATAACACTCAAAACATTAATACTCTGTTACAGCTTACAGTAGACTACAACTTTAATTTTAATGATAAACATAATTTTCATGTATTAGGTGGCTATTCCGAAGAATTATTTAGAAATGAGTACTTGTCTGCTTCTACTTCAGATTTTACAACAGAAGGGATTTTCGAAATAGGTAATCTAAATCCTGAGAATGAGCAAGCTGGTAGTTCAGCATCACATATTACATTCAGATCTTATTTTGGTCGTGCTAATTATGACTATTTAGGTAAATATTTGTTTGAAGCAAATTTTAGAGCTGATGCCACTTCTCGATTTGCAGAAGAAAATAGATGGGGATATTTCCCTTCTTTTTCTGGAGGATGGATTGTGTCCAAAGAGGATTTTTTTAACACCGATGGAGTTGTTAATTTCTTGAAATTAAGAGGGTCCTGGGGAGAATTAGGGAACCAGGACGTTGGTAATTATTATATATACCAATCATCAGTTGTACAAGGCGGAGATTTCAATTATAACTTTGGAAATAATGGAGATTTGGCCTTAGGTGCTGGTCCTAATTCAGTCTCTAATAGAGATGCTATATGGGAAGTAAGTAGAAAAACAGATTTTGCGCTCGAGGGTAGATTATTTGATAACAATTTGACATTTAGTTTTGATTATTTTCTTGAAACAAGATTTGGTCAATTGATGGTTCAATCTGTTCCAGAGTTAGCAGGTGATTTAAATAGTCCTATTAAAAATATTGCAGAAGTAGATATATGGGGCTGGGATTTTGAAATTGGATATAGAAAAAAATTTGGTGAGTTAAATTTTAGAGTTAATGCCAATATTGGTCATGCCGAAAACGAGGTGGTAGATTTAGGTGGTGTAGATCAAATTATTAGTGGTCCGTCTGGTTCACAGCTTACAAGAGTTGGTCTACCTATGCGTACACCCTTTTTAATTGAGGCAAATGGGATTTATCGCACGCATGAAGAAGCACAGGCAGGGCCAATAGTTGCAGCCAATCAAACAGCGGGAGATATTGCATACATTGATCAAAATGGAGATGGTATCATTAGCGGAAGAAATGCGATTGAGGACAAAATTCCTGTGGGAAAACCTTACCCAGAATTTATTTATGGATTCAATATTAATTTGGAATATAAAGGAATTGATCTTTCGGTATTAGCAAATGGAGTTGCTGGTGTTGACTATTGGGCTGTAAATTATGGTGTTGAGGCTTTTACTGCCCAAGGAGGAATCCCAAAAAGGTACTTAACAGAGTCGTTTAGTTTTAATAAAGAAAATCCAACATTACCTCGGTTGGTATACCAATGGAACTATAATGGTAATGAAGGGTTGGCTTATCCTTCTACTTTTAGCTTGTATAAAGGAGATTATTTAAGAATAAAGAATATTCAATTGGGCTATAGTATAAACGATGAGTTGGTTACAAAAATAGGCTTACAAAAGTTGAGAGTTTATGTAAATGCTCAAAATCCGTTTATTTTTACTTCTTTATTTGAAGGTGTTGACCCAGAGAGGCCACTTAACAATGGTAGTAGTAGTTCTTTTGCGCGTCAGCCTCAAGTACGTACAATTTCAGTAGGATTGAATATAACCCTTTAAAAAAAAGCAATGAAAACAATAAAATATAATTTATTAATGATAACCATATTGTCATTTGTTATTTCAAGTTGTTCAGAAGATTTCTTGGATAGGAATAATTTAAATGGAGCTGGAGAGGAAACCTTTTTCAAAACTGAAAATGACGCAAATCAAGCTTTAATAGCTGTATATGGTCGCCTACAATCTGGAACTTTTAGTAGTAATATCCCTCTATATGGGTCTATTGCCGACAATATGCTTACGCCGGCTTTAAATTCAGGTTTTGCTCAATTTGCTGAAGGAACTGAGGCACCAGGTGATGGAGGTGCTGGTATAGCGAGATGGAGTGAATGTTATGCAGGAATATTTAGAGCTAATTTCTTTTTGGCTAATGCGAGTAATGTAGAAATGGATAGCAATGATTTAAATAGAATGAATGCTGAAGCAACGTTTTTACGTGCATTTTATTATTATAATTTAATCTATTTCTTTGGTGACGTTCCTCTACTTTTAGAGCCTATTTCAATAGATGAAGCAATTGCTATTACTAGAACAGATAAAGAGACAGTTGTAACTATTATTATGAATGATTTGGACTTTGCACTAGCCAACTTACCTGAATCAACTTCGGAATACGGTAGGGTTACAAAAGTTGCTGCAGCTGCGCTAAGAACTCGAATATTACTGTATGAAAAAGATTATCCTAGTGTAATTACCAATGCACAAGCGATCATGAACGGAACTTATGGAGACTTTACTTTGTTCCCCGATTTTGAAACTCTATTTAGAGAGGTGAATGAAGGGAATTCTGAAGTGTTATGGGATATTCAATTTAGTAGTATCGAGCAAATTGGTCAAGGAGCCCCATGGGACAACGGCTACCAGAGTGACTCAAAATCTGCTGCGGTTCTTCCAAATTTGGTAGAAGCTTTTAATTCTACCAATGGTTTAAGCATCGATGACCCTTTGAATACACTTTATGATTCAAATTTTCCATATGACAATAGAGATCCAAGAATGAAAGCTTCGATACATATTCCTGGTGAGCAATGGGGAGATTTAGGAACTTGGCCAGAATATAGAACAGGTAGTCCCACTTCTTTTCCTTGGGCTCCTGAAACGAAATATGCGATGAAGAAGTATATGACGCCGGAAACAGAGGCTCCGAACAATATATATCCAAATGGAACCAACTTTATCGTTTTTAGGTATGCAGATATTTTATTAATGTATGCTGAAGCTAAAATCGAATCAGGTTCTATAGATCAATCTACTTTAGATGCCATTAATGATGTAAGGGCTAGAGCATATGGCACTACTAAAGAGGACACTATGAATTATCCAGAAGTAACAACAACGTCTCAATCAGAGTTAACTACAATCCTCAGAAAAGAACGTAGAGTTGAGTTTGCTATTGAGGGTTTACGTTGGTTGGATTTAGTGCGTTGGGATGAACTTGAGGTTGTTAGAACAGCAATAAACAGGAGTTTTCAGGCCAATATTTGGCCTATTCCTTCAACCGAAATTCAAATTGCACCAGGTTTAACTCAAAATGCACCGTGGAACTAATGCAATCATTTTATCAAACAGTTGGCCTTGCGTTAGCTGTTTGATTTTTGAAAGCATTATTATATTAGTGTTTATGGTGACATACAGACTGCAATATTAATAAATTAAAAAAATAAAATAAAGTAACACCAATTAAGACCGTTGCAAGGTACATGACAAAAACAAAGACCCAAACTTAGGTTTTATATCATTGTTTGTTAGCTTATATTTAAGTTAAAAAACTACAAAGAACAGCTACTTTTGCATATAGCATTTGTGACTTACGTACAAGAAAGACTTGGCTTCAAGGTTGTAACGCAACAAAACGTTTTAGTTTTATGATGTTACTAAGCTACAATTTTAAGTTCAATATCCATCATTTCTTTTGGTGTTTTATATCCAAGTATCTTTCTAGGTCTATTGTTTAGTTTTTCTTG
>NZ_JBAHZZ010000107.1:0-5422 GCF_037132785.1 Flavicella sp.
TCTCCTCGATTTATCATTTTTATGGCATCCCTTCGTATAATTTCTCTTTCTTGATCGGACACGCTTCGTAAGTCTGTTTTTTCCATAAATAAAGATACAAAAAAATATATTAATTAAAGAACTATTGGTTCTGAGTTAATACAAAACCTTTTTAACATTTAAATTGGTGTAAAAAGGCTATCCAATGCAATGGATAGCCTTTTTTATAATAGAAGTTGTTTTTCTATTCTTTTGGAAAAGATTTCTTCACAAATTTTGTGAGAATTACAAGATGTACACCATTTATTCTCCCTTCAATATGTTCAGCATTGTCATAAGTTAGAGAGATATTTCTCACAGCCGTTCCTCTTTTAGCAGTGAAATTACCACCTCCTTTTACATCTAAATCTTGCGTTAAAGTAATTGTATCACCATTACTTAAAAGTGCTCCATTGCAATCTTTATGAATAATTTTTTCATCTTCACTTATTCCTTCACCTGTAACTTCAGCATATTTTAGTACATCAGGTTCTAAATACAACATATCCAATAAATCTTGTGGCCATCCTTCATTTTTTAAACGATTTAATATACGCCAAGCAATTACTTTTACGCCATCAAATTCACTCCACATACTGTCATTTAAACAACGCCAATGGTTAGCATCTGTTTTTTCTGAATTATCAATCTGATCACTACAAGTAAAACACGCCAATAGGTTCTCATCAATACCACCCGTATTCATAGGTTTAATTTGATAAGGTTTTAAATCTTTGTCTGAACCACATAATTCACATTTAGATCCACTACGTATTTCTAATTCAGTTTGTATACTCATGAATATTATTTTAAATTTTAATTTTTTAGAAAGAACAAACTTACAGTTTTATTAAGAGAATTACCATATTATTAAGCGATTAAAATACTATAGAAAAACTTGTAATCAAGATTACAAGAATAAATAATATCCCGACAAGCGGCAAAACAAATCGTAACCACTTGTCAAAACTAACATTTACAATGGCAAGAGTTGCCAGAATGAGTCCCGTAGGGTTGATAAAAGAAAATAGTCCCATACCGTACAAATAACAATTCACAATAATTTCTCTCCCGAAACCTATAGTATCCGCTAATGGAGCAATTACAGGTATCGTTAACACTGCCATTCCAGATGAAGATGGTATAAAAAAGGAAAGTCCACCATAAATAACAACTAATAAATTCGCAAACAAACCTTTATTCATTCCCGACGTTAATTCACTCGTATAATACAAAACGGTATTGCTAATCATACCATCGTCCATAAGAATTGAAATTCCTCTTGCGATACCTATAATAATAGCAACACCCAATAAGTCACTCGCTCCCAAAATAAAAGTATTGACAAATGTTTTCTCTCGTATTCCTCCAATAATTCCTATCAATATTGCACCGACAAAAAACACAGTAGTCATTTCTAAAAACCACCAGTTCAATTGAGAAACACCATAAATCATTAATACAAAACAATTTATAAACACAAATAATATTATTTTCAATTGAACAGTAAGTTTTATCTTTTTAGTTTTTTTAAACCTTGTCTCGATGGCTTTTTTTTGTCCAAAAATTAATGATTTAGAAGGATTATTTTGAACCATTTTTGCATATCGAATAATATAGAGGATACAAATTGCTAAGGAAATTACAAGAAATATCATCCTTTGCTCAATACCTGTTGTCCAGTTAATTCCAGCAGCATCGGAAGCAATAATGGTGCTAAAGGGATTTGTAGTAGAAAACATAGTTCCTACCGAAGAACCTATATAAACAGAAGCTAAGGCAACAATGGCGTCATATTTTGCGGCTAAAAATATGGGAATTAATATGGGATAAAAAGCGATTGTTTCTTCTGCCAATCCAAATGTTGTTCCTCCTAAAGCAATGGTTGTTGTGGTTACTATAATCAATAAATATTCTTTTCCTTTCAGCTTTTCTCCTAACCAGAAAATCCCTGCATCAAAAGCACCTGTTTTATTCATTATTGCTATCAATCCTCCAATAATCAAAACCAAAAATATAATATCAGAAGCTGCAACAATTCCTTTAATAGGGGCTTGAAAAAAAGAAATTATGCCTTGAGGTTTGGACGTTAGTTTTTGATAAGAATTAGGTATTGTGATAGGTTTCCAAATTGCTCCAGAAGTGAATTTTTCTAATGGAATTGAAATAAGTAAAGAGTCCAATGTTTCTTGGGTCGCTTTTAAATTTGTGGATATCTCAAGGTTCTTGTGAATGATTAATTTTTGAGTAGTGTCATAAGTGATTGTTTGGTAGGCACCTGCAGGAATTAACCAAGTAAGTAATGCTACAAAAGCACAAATGAGAAGTAAGAAAGTAGGAGCGGAGGGGATTTTAAATTTCTTCATGTTAAAAACTCAATTTAAACCTCCGACAAATACCATTTCCAATATTTTGGAAACTACGAGTGCCAAACTCTTGCCAAAAGAACTGTCCAATAATATCCAAATCTAAATTATTCATGACGCTAAAGGTAGCCAATGGAGTAATGGTTAAACAGCGTATACCGAAATTGTATACATTTATTAATGAGCTCGAAAAAATAGGACTTCCCATATACGAGGCAGACTCCATAATAGTATGTTTTGCAGGAATTGGGTACTCTGTATTTGGACTATTAAAAATAGAATTTTCAGTATCACTTAATTTATTTGAACCAGAAGAATTGTATAGATAATTCATCGTCAAATAATTTCTGTTTTTTAATGAATAATCCAAACTTGTAGAAAAAGAGGTGTTCATAGAACCATTAGAATCACAAGGTTTAAAAAAGATAAGCTTTCCTTTAAATACCATGTTTTTGATACTTCCTTCCCTATCTTTACATACAGATGTTTTCCTGTAAAATTTACCCATTAAGAATTGAAAATCGTAATTTAGTCTGTTGAATTTGTACAATGCTGAAATAACACCTGTTTTCCAATCATCAGTAAATTTAGAGGCAATATCAAAACTAGATATATAATTAGGTAAATATGTGATTCTAACAGCATCTTCCCGTTCTTCGTAATCAAAATTGTAAATATTAAAATGATCGTTCAGGTTCCATGTAGTATTGATTCCCCAGTTGTTCTTTTGTCGACCGGCTCTAAATTGCATTTTTTCATTTGTATATAGATAATAAGCACGATTAATAATTGTACTCATTATCACATTACTATTTCTTACGATTAAAAATTCAAAAGGTAAAACACCGTTGTGTTCATTAATGAGTTCGTCATAATTTGGAATTGATTTCACGGTAGTACTATAGAAAATTCTACAAGCAGTGTATTTCATTTTTTGAGAGATAAGCTATTTAATCAGTCCTAGACTCAGTCCCTAATGGATGAGCAACTTATACCATTTTTAATATTTAAATGACGCATTAAATTCGTTTAATTTATATTTTATACAAAAACAAAACCGTAGAGCAGTTATGCTACTGTTTTTATTGCTTATCTGAATAAAAAACATTCAAAATTATTATTATAATGTCATTTAAAAATTAAATTGGTATTAAATCAAAGACTGACATAAAAATGAAGGTCTTTGATGGTTTTATAATATTTCAATATTTTTATGGTGATATTCTTTTAATAGTTTATCGTCAGGTGAAAGTTCCGTTACAAGAGATGTAAGACAATTTATATTACAAATTTTAAATTTATTATGGGTGTTCAATTTTTCCGATATAGTCAATGAAACCAGTTTTTTAGAAGCTTTAATCATTGCTTTTTTCATTTGTGTTATTTCCCAATCAATAGCAGTAATTCCTTCATTTACATCAATCCATCCAGTACCTAGAAAACAGATATCTGCTTTAATTTCAGATAAAATAAAAATAGAGCTAGCACCTGTTGCCAATTGTGAGCTTCGTGATAATTTTCCGCCAATAAATATAACCTCATCGTTTTCTGATACATTATTTAATAGTTCAATTGCCATCGGTAAGCTTGGTGTAAAAAATGTGAGATTCATGTTTTTAGGAATCAATTTAGCAAGCTCAATATTGGTAGATCCACCACTAATTAAAACAACATCTCCGTTTTTTAATAGCGAAACACCTTTTTTAGCAATGACTGTTTTGTTTTCTAGTTCATAGATTTCCCTGTTTCTACCAGAGTAAATGTTAAATCCATTTGACACAGCTCCTCCATGCACTTTTCTAAGACTTTTCACATCGTCCAATTCTTTTATATCTCTACGAACAGTATCCATTGAAACATTTAATATTACTGCTAAATCAGTTAATAAAACTCTATTATGAATGTTAATTTCATTTAAAATAATTTGAAGACGTTGCTGTTTTTTCAAGAAATGATTTTTAGAGATTACAATATTATAAAAAAGAGCATGAATTCCAATCTTATAATATTAGTGCAGTAAATATAGGCAAAAAATTAATGTTTTGACTTTTAATTGTATATATAGAGAAATTTATGCGATAAAATATTGCAAAATAAATGTTTTGTTCTATCTTTAATGAAATGATTAACCTCTACTTTCAAATAAAAATTATTATTAACACTACTGATGTTGTTTTTACTCAAGGTATTTGCGCAATCTAAAACCATTTCAGGAACAGTTACCGAGAAATGTATTGGTCCAACATTACTAGGTGTATTTATTGAAAGAACCTCAGTTGGAGGTGTAAACGATTTTGTAGGAATATATTCCTTTGAAATATATAATTTCACAGGCAAAATATTAGTGTTTAGTTTTGTTATATTAAAACAGTTAAAGAAGCTCTTGCAGTTGCAATGAGAGTACTTGTTATTGGAGTATACTGATCAAAGTGAGACGAATTTCCTTTTGATTTTCTTCTTAATACAAGAAGTTTAGGAAAGTTGAAATAGGGTATATCCATGAGTAAATTAAGAGCATTGTTTTGTTTTAGAACGAGTAGTTTTGATTAGTGAATGTCTAGAAAAAAAATGCATTCTTTTTTCTTGTATGGATACATATTTCTAAAAAGACACACTCCTATAAAATAAGCGTTGAATAGTTGCTTGATATGTTAATTATTTACGTATAAGATTGATTTACAATTTAATAACATAAAAAAACTGGTTCTGTCATAGAATTACATGTTATAATCAACAACCTTGACTTTTTTCGAGTGATTCTTTTGGATATTCCTTTAATTTTCACAACTTAGTAATTCAAATATAACTCAGAAAACTAATTCAAACTTCTCTTTGAAACATTTAAAATTTATGATTTTTATTTTCTCAATATGCATCTAGGTTGGCTTGAATCCAAGCTATTATTTAGTTTCTCTTGAACTATTTTTAGTTCTTTTTCGGTAACCTTACCGAAGTCTGTTCCTTTTGGGAAAAAGCGTCTAATTAGTCCGTTCGTATTTTCATTAGTTCCTCTTTCCCAAGAAGAATAAGGGTGGGCA
>NZ_JBAHZZ010000114.1:0-13851 GCF_037132785.1 Flavicella sp.
TTTACCCCTGGAATAGTCCTTGTCTATTATTTTTGAAATTCGATCCCAATCGATAAGACTATTTATTTGACTAAAAAATATAGCTTTTATCTTTCTTGTGCGTAAATCACAAATGCTATCTGAAAAAGTAGGTGTTATTTGTAGTTTCATACTTAAATATACGCCTTAACAAACTAACAAACAATGATATACAACCTAAGTTTGGGTCTTTGTTTTTGTCATGTACCTTGCAACGGTCTTAATTCCAAAATTATCAAAGTATGCTTTAGAAAATAATATTGATAAACTAAAAGCTTAGTTTTATAATATTATGTTAAATAGAAGTAGTGTGCTTTTACCCAGATGGAGCGTTGGAAAAACGGCCTCACTAGAATTTTGGATAAAACAATAGGTGAAATATTTTAGGGGGTCTAGTAATACATTTTGTTAAGAATTGTTGCTATACAATACCTTCAAAGCAATCTTAATAAGTTACAATGTTTTCTGAAATATAGTGAATGAACCGTAATCGTTTCCAAAATTATATGCAGCCTTGTATTTTTGTTTTAAGACAAAAGATAATGAAAAAAGAAAAAAAGATGAATTGAAATACAAAAGTTAACAAGTGTATAGAAATTTTGAGCAAGGATAATGCGGTTGGGAAATTTTATACTCTTATGGCAAACTAACGAAAAGTTCGTGAAAAAAAATATAACGTGAATATTCTCACCAACGAAAAGTTTAAAACGAATCTAAAAGTTAGCTTTTTTTTGGCGTTGGCAAGCGATGGAAAATTGTGTTTAAAAAAATTACTGCGACAGCATAATTATTTTTAAAAAGCAATCGAGCGTTTGGCAGCGGCAATTTTACATAATGACGAATTATAGCTACAAATGTTTAACGAGAAACTTCTTATAAATCACGTATTTGAAAATACTTGAACAATTGTACAGAATATTAAAATTATAAGAAAAGCAAAACACGAATATTTAATGACCCAAGTACAAAGGCTTATTATGAAGAACTAAACATTCTGGGATATTTTACATAATATTCAATTATAGCTATCAAATAAACCTAGAAGTTTACAAGCCGTAATTTCTTTTAACATAATTGTTGACGATATAGACCTAAAGGCACTATATCTACAATTATGTGTAAATAGCCTAAAAAACGGCTATACAGAAATTACTGTGTATTTGTACTATAATTTACATTATGTTAAATAGGTTTTATCACAACACCTCTTTTGTGCTTAGTTATTCCAATATAATTAGATGGACGAAATATTTCCAACTTCAGTAACAGGTACACAAGACTCATAATAACCAGGAATTGGTGTATAATTAAGAATTTCTGTTCCAACTTGCTTTGAACTATAGAATCCTAAAAGTGTATATTCTCGGATAAATATTAGAAATTTGTATATATAATAGATTTCCTTTTGTCTTGTTTTTTTTGCATCCTGCTTCATCAATTCAAAAACTTGCTTTTGTGTTTCAGGTGTTAGGTTAAAATAGATTTCCAAAATAATGTTATATTCCTCTCTAAATCCTTTTTCTACCTCCTTATCAAACATGTTTTTAAATTTTTCTTCAAAAATAAATGCTCCTTTTACAAAAATATCCTGCTCTTTTTTAGGTAAAATATCATTTAAAATAAGATCTATAAACTGTGGTGTATGTATATCCAGTGCACCAGGAGTTTTTGATGACGGTAGGATTAAATCAGATAATTGTTCTACCATAAAAGCTTGAGAATCACTCAAAAAAAGAGGTTTCCACTGCTTGTTTTTATCTGAATTACAGGAAGATAATAGTTGAATCAATGTAGGTGTTGAAATAGCACAACCTACTGTAGACAAGGACATTATTTTTAATAAGCTTCTTCTATCCATAATTAAAATCTATTATTTTTTTACTTGTTCAGCTGCATGATGTGCTGCCCTAGCTGTTAAAGCCATATAAGTCAAAGAAGGGTTTTGATAAGGTGAAGAAGTCATACAAGCCCCATCGGTAACATACACATTAGGCACCTCATGCACTTGGTTATTTTTATTAAGAATAGATGTTTTTGGGTCATGTCCCATTCTTGCTGTTCCCATTTCATGAATCGCATTGCCTGGAAAAGAGGGTCTATCATGACCGTTTTCTTCATTCAATGCAAACTTTTTACGAGTCCTTACGGATTCCGAAAAACTTGTAATTTGCTCTTCAGGATCAGGCATCGTATCAATCATCTTTTTCAAATTTGGAATTGTAGATTTAAATCCATTGTATATTTTTCCATTTGGTCCTTCTATATATGCTGAATTTTTATCTTTATTTTCTCCATCTAAAATAATCTGACAACCATCTGCGTATGTGTATGTAATTTTCCTCCAGGTGCCAATTGCATCGTAATGTTGCTGAGGAGCATCTACTTCTACTTTCACTGGACTTGTATTATCCTTTCCTAAGAAATACTGTACAGGATCTATATAATGTTGCCCCATATCTCCCAATCCACCACCGTCATAATCCCAATACCCTCTAAATGTTGAATGAACACGATGTGAGTTATAAGCTTTCTCAGGTGCAGGCCCAAGCCACATATTATAATCCAATTGATCTGGAATAGCTTGCGGCATCAAATTCTCTTTTCCTACCCAGTAAAACTTCCAGTTAAACCCTGTTATTCCACTAATGGTAACTTTTAGAGGCCAACCCAGTACACCACTATCTACAGCTTTTTTCAAATTTTTAACTGGAGTCTTCATTCCGTAGAAGTTATCTTTGAATCTAAACCATGTATTCAATCTAAACATGGTTCCATGAACTTTCATTGCTTCGACTACTCTCTTCCCTTCACCAATAGTTCTTGTCATTGGTTTTTCACACCAAACATCTTTTCCTGCTTCAGCAGCCATTACAGACATTATACCATGCCAATGCGGTGGTGTTGCAATATGTATAATATCAATATCCGGTCTTTGTAAAACTTCTCGGAAATCGCGATATCCTTTTACATTATTCCCAACCTTTTTAAGTGTATTTTCCAAGTGTTTTCTATCTGCATCACAAATAGCCAGTAGTCTTGTTCCTTCATACCCTAAGTGACTTTGCCCCATTCCTCCAACTCCGATTACGGCTTTGGTGAGTTGATCACTTGGGGCAATAAAATTAGTTCCACCCATAACATGTCTGGGTATAATTGAGATTCTTAAAAAATTAATTAGTATTCACACACTAAAACCTGCCAAATAATGATATCGTCTACTGAAGTAAATAATCCTCGAAGCTTAGCTTGAGGATTATTTACTTATTGAGTATATTCAATCAATACCGTCCTAAATAAATTCCAGGTTTAATCAAAAGTATTAATTTCATTACTAACTCACGTTACTCACCCAAATCCCAGGGCAAACTCACACTTTTATGTTTAGCCTTTTTAACAGATAATCATGATTCCACCTAGCTTTAAGTCTCTTGCCAGCAACACCTTGTTTTCAGTTTTTTTATTTTTCAATAGATTTAGTGCTATCCTAAGTAAAATTGAATAATTTTGAGCTGTATTGTTCTTTCTCTTTCTTGAAGCATCTTGTGAGAAAGCAATATCTAATATCATTTGAATGTTAAAATGTTATAAGCCTTACAAAGCTTCATCATTTGGTAATTCTTTTATGAAAATCAGTAAATCTTGATCTTTGAAAACGGCCATAACCCTTATATGTAGAACCAAAATATACAGAAATTAAATGACTAAATCAGTCTATTTAATTCAAAAAAGTTGTACTTTTAAAACATGGATAGAAGGAAATTTATAAAAGCAAGTGGAATTGCATTAATCGGAACAACATCTGTTTTATCTAATGTTGGATTTGGCTTATATAATAATAAAAATATAAATATTGGTGTTATTGGAACTGGAAGCCGAGGTAAAGGACTTATAAGCTTAATAAACGAACTTGAGAATCTAACCCTTTATTCTTGTTGTGATAATTTACCTTTTCGTTTAGAAGAAGGTTTAGCTCGTGCAGGAAAGGGAGTTAAAGGTTATTCAAATTATAAAAATCTTTTAAATGATGAAAATATTCATGCTGTAATTGTTTCTACAACATTTAGCGCACATGCAGAGGTTACTAAAGCTGCTATTGAAGCAGGTAAACATGTTTATAGTGAAAAAACCTTAGCTAAAAATTATTCAGGTATTAAAAGTTTGGTAAATATCGTTAAAACGTCTAATAAAGTATTTCAAACTGGACATCAATATCATAGTTCTAGATTATATGAACATGTTGTAGGTCTCATTAAAAATGGAAAAATAGGAAAAGTATCTGCTTTTGAATGTCAATGGAATAGAAATGGTGATTGGCGAAGAAAAGTTGATAATCCAGATTTAGAGCGCGCTATTAATTGGCGGATGTATAAAGAATACTCTGGTGGACTTTTGGCTGAATTAAGTTCACATCAAATAGATTTTGTTAATTGGGTTTTAGAAGCTACTCCAGAAAAAGTTATGGGTGTAGGTGGTATCGATTATTGGAAAGATGGGAGGGAAACTTATGATAATATTCATCTTATTTATTCATATCCAGAAGGTGTTAAAGCTAAATTTAGCTGTTTAACAAATAATGCAAATGAAGGTTATCAAATAAAAGTTTTGGGAGATAAGGGAACTATATTGTTAGATTACGATAAGGCATGGTTTTACCCTGAAGGAAATAAGAATGTTACTCATCAGGATCTGGATGGTGTTTCTGGTGCTACTGCAAAAGCCGAAATGGGTTATGGCGAGGCTATTAAAGTCTTACATGAAGAACCGACAAGACAAGCTTTGATAGATTTTAGAGATAATATTTTTAATAAAACGCTTCCGAAATCCAATTTTATAACAGGAGCAAAAACAGCTATATGTGTTCAAATGGGTTTAGATGCGATGTATAATAATGACATAGTTCATTGGCCTACAGATTTTAATGATTTAGTTTGAGTTATTCCAAATGAATTTCAGATTGGTTGATAATAAATTTGAATTATTTTTTTCTTTAGATGAAATAAAAAATATAAGCATAACCTAGATTAGGGTACTATTTTATATTGAAATATAAAGGAAATAGAAACTAATTTAATCAATCATTTTGATGTTTATTTGATATTAGAATATATAAAGTGGGGAGCTGTTTTTTATAGACAATTGTTTTGTATATGAATTTATTTAATAAACTCTCCTTTAAATCAAAACACCCAGTGAAGTTCGTAAAATGGCTAGATTTGGTATGTTCTAAATTTACTTAGAACATAATTTATAAAAAATTGAATATCTTGTTTCCCTCCGCTATTATTTTTAATAAAAAACAAGAGAATAGAGTCTTATATATTAAGCTTTCTAGTTTCTTTTCGTAAAAAATAATAAGTGACTAGGGTTGCTCCTACATCAGCAATTGGAAAAGCATACCAAACACCATACAATCCATAATAATTGGGTAAAATAAACAACATTGGAATTAAAAAGAATCCCTGTTTGGATAAGGTTAGTAACAAAGCGGGTAGGGCTTTTCCGATCGATTGAAAATAGGCCCCTCCTATCATATTTACTGCTATCAACGGCGTTGCTAAAAATATCAAACGTATTGCAGGTACAGTTTGTTTTATCAATACAGGATCATTTGTAAAAACCATTACAATATAGTCTGCCGAGCTCATTATAATTGTGAAAATAACCAAAGCGATAAAAGTAGCATTTTTCATAGATAAACGGATTAAACTTTGTACTCTTCCATATAATTTAGCCCCGTAATTATAACCTAATATAGGTATCGTTCCCTGGGTGATTCCCAAAACAGCAAAATTGGCAAACATCAATAATCGACTCGCAATTCCGTAAGCAGACAAGGCCATTTCTCCTCCCTTAGTAAACAAGATATTGTTTAGAACTACCGACAATAGACTAATTGCCCCTTGTCTGGCTAAAGTTACGGAACCGATGGCGCCAATTTCCTTTATAATTGAAATATTGGGTCTGAAACCAGTAAGCCTAATTTTTATTTGAGAATTTCCTTTGATAAAAAACCACAGAGTAAACAATGCACTCAACAGATAAGAAATACTGGTAGCCCAAGCAGCTCCTTTGATGCCCATATCAAAAGTAATGATAAACAAAGGGTCTAAAATAATATTTGTCAAAGCAGGAATCATTAAGGTATACATAGCGATCCTAGGATACCCTTCGGCTCTAATCACATGGTTGCTCATCATAGACCAAGCTAAAAAAGGAACCCCAATTAAGGTAATGCCAAAATAATCTCTTGCGGGTTGTAATATTTTTCCTTTTCCTCCAAAAACATTTAGAACCTCGTTTTGAAACAGATACCCTAATAATACAAAAGTTAAGGATAAAAACAGGGTGAGTAGCATCTGATTTCCAAATACCTCATAGGCTTTTTTTTTATTATTTTCTCCAAAAGATCTAGAAATAATAGAAGCACCTCCAGCTCCTATGGCCATACCTATACTAGAAATTAAAAAAGTAATCGGCATCACAACCGTAATTGCACCAATACCATACACTCCTACCCAACGACCTACAAAAATAGTATCTACAATTCCGTAAACCGACATCACCAATATTCCAATTGCTGCAGGAATGGATTGTTCTTTTAATAACAAACCTAAGGGGGCAGTTCCAAAATTATTTTTTTTATTTCCCATAAAACTTATAAGATCTCACTACTGTTTTTTTAAAAACACAAGTTGAAGATATAAAAACGAACAGATCATTTGTCAATTGACAGACAGCCTTTGACCAATTCGCAATATTGTTTTTTGATTGATTTTATTGGTTTTACATAAATTGGTTACTGAAATTTGGTATTTGTGTGAAATAAAAGAAAGTGTATCTCCTTTTTTTATGATATGATATGTAATTGAAGGCTCTGTATTTTTAATTGCCTCTTCAATACTTCTATATACATCTATGTTTTCTGTTCGACTCGAGTTTTGTGTAAAAGGCTGTGACCACTTTTTTGTCACCCAACTTTCAGTGGCTCTAATATTATTATCTTCACCAAAGTCGAAAAAATACTCTGGATTTAAACTAGTTCCTTGAAAGCGAACTTCTAGGTGTAAATGGCTTCCTATAGCATTTCCTGAAGCGCCTCCTACCCCAATAACTTGTCCTTTTTTCACAGAATCATTAGCTTTAACTAATTGTTTAGATAGATGCGCGTAAACCGTCTCTAAACCATTGAAATGACGAATGATAATTAGATTTCCGTAACCATTGTTCCATTTTACATACCGCACCTTTCCATCTAACATAGCAACCACTTTATCACCAGTGTGTAAATCAATATCAATTCCTTTATGAGCCGATCCATTTCTCCATCCGAAATGAGAAGTAATCACTTTCTTTTTTAATATAGGAGAAGTAAAAACAGAGTCTTTAAATTTGACGTATACAGGAAATTTTATTTGGGTATCTTCATAAGCATTGATTCGATTTGTATGCCAGTTATCGACTATCCAATCTTTTTCTGGGACTTTGATTACTTCTAGAACAGGAACTCTTGAGAAATCACCAATTATTATTTCCTCTAAGATTTGTATTTCCTGAGCAATTTGATGTTTATTGGACTGTTCATTTGTCGTGTTTTGGGCAGTTCCTAAAACAGAAACAAGCCCAATTATAACCATAAAATGATATGTTTTAGTCCTTCTTTGTAAAGTGTTAGTGATTGTAAAAAACAAGAAAATCTATTTTAATTCCGTGCAAAGATACTATCTTTAATGATGATTTATTATTTTGAAATGTTTGAAAAATGTTAAAAATAGGTTTCAAAACTAACTTTAGTTCTTTTTTTCTTTAAAAAAACGTTTAAATCCCATACGTTTTAACATTTTTTTCTCCATCTTCCAAAAGAATCTAAACTGACCAAAACACCAACCTACCAAAGGTAAAGTTGTCTGATAGATCAAGAAAACCAAAAAAATACGTACTGGCCAAAAAAACCAACCTGCTGTGGTTTTGTAATCCAAACCAATCAGTTCTGTTAAGGGATGTGCGATATAAGATGCAAATGAACCATTGACAGAAAACACAATAAAAATAAGGACAACATCAAAATTTGATTCGATTCCCCAACGTTGTTTTAATTTATCCATTTTACTCTATTTTGGCTGCAAAAATAAACTTTTTTAGCAGACAGAGATTGTTTTTTTAAATTATCATTATAAAACTAAAAAAAAGGTCTGTAAAAAACAGACCTTTTAAAAACTATGGGTGGAAGACGGGACTCGAACCCGCGACACTCGGTACCACAAACCGATACTCTAACCAACTGAGCTACAACCACCATGTTTAACGGCTGCAAATTTACATTTTTTTTTCAATTTAAAGACTATTTCTTGTTTTTTTACAGATCAATTAAATTTCTTTTATCAATAGTTTTTTTCTCAGGGAAATATAGAAGATAGCAAAACTTAAAGAGAGAGAAAACAAAAAAGTCTACACTTTCGTGTAGACTTTTTAAATCTTGGTGGGCAATGAGGGATTCGAACCCCCGACCCCCTCGGTGTAAACGAGGTGCTCTGAACCAACTGAGCTAATTGCCCTTAGCGATTACAAATATAGTTGGTATATTTATATAAACAAGTGTTTTATTGAAAATAATATTTTTTTTCATGGAGCTTTTTTCTTAGTCTTTTGATGTTTAATTATATAGCTTTTTTATTTTTTTAATATTGCTTGTGAATGGTTATAGAAACCAAGATTTCTATCGAGTTTCCATGGTGAAAATTATTTACAATTTGATTAGATCTTTATTTTATTATGAATTTGTAACTAATCACATGTAATATCCGTTTCGAATATCACAACTAGAAAAATTTAAGAGTTAAAAAAAGAATCTAAGTTTTTTACAGGTTTCCTAAATTGCGAAATTATAAAGTAATACAATCATTGCAGCTGAGAAAACGAGTTGTCGATATCAATTAAAGACAGAGTAAATAAAAAATGATGCATCAGTTAGAAATATTATTAAATTTACCTATTCTTTAAATAAAAACAACAATATAGTTACGCTTGAGCTAAATATATACACAACAAAAACTTACTCTATGACTTTTAAGCAATCAATTAAGACAAAAAAATGAAGAAAATAGCGATTATTATTGGAGCTACTGGAGCTACTGGAAAAATCATTCTAAAAAAATTACTAAAAGACAAACGGTATAAGAAAATTAAATTATTTTCTAGATCTAGCTGTGGAATTCAACATGTAAAAATTGAAGAATATCTAATTGACCTTTTAGAGTTGGAACAGCATTCTAAAAACTTTATTGCTAATGAAGTTTATTGTTGCATTGGAACCACAAAGAAATTAACACCAGAACCCGTAATTTATAAAAAAATAGATTTTGGAATTCCTTTAACAGCTGCTGAGCTAGCCAAGAAAAATGGAATTCCTACTTTTTTAGTTGTCTCCTCTTTAGGGGCGAATGCAAATAGCAGTACCTTTTATACAAAAACAAAAGGCGAAATGGAAAATGCTATCAATCAATTGAAAATTCAAAAAACCTTTATTTTTCGTCCCTCACTTCTTCTAAGAGCGACTAAAGAATCTAGAATTTTTGAAACCATTGCCGGAAAAGTTATGATTATCACAAGTTTTCTGTTTGTAGGTTCATTAAAAAAATACAGAGCTATTAAAACGGAAAATCTCGCAAAAGTGATGATACTATTGGCTAATTCTAAAGAAAAATCTAAAATCTTAGAATCAGATAAAATTCAATTTATAAGTGATCATTGTGAGATATAAATACTCAGATCATTTTTTTTGAAAACCCCTTATATAAGTAGAGATCTCAATAACGAGAAATAATTTGTATTTTAACTAAATCAATTAAGCCAATCTATCAATGAAAAAACTGATTCTAATCTACATATTAACTATTGTTGTATCTTGTAAATCTGAGGGTGAAAAAGAAACAATAACTCAAGTTAAACCAATTACTTACAACAATAGAAGCTTAGAAGAAATTAAAAAATCGGGTTTTATAAAAGTTTCCACTGCCTATAGTGCTACCAGTTATTTTTTATACAAAGGGAAACCAATGGGTTTTGAATATGAACTTATGGAGCGGTTTGCTAAGTATTTAGGAGTTAAATTAATAATAAGTATTGCCAATGATCTGGATAATTTAATTCCTGATTTACAAATAGGAAAGATTGATTTAATGGCCTATGGTCTTGCAATTACCAATGAAAGAAAAGAAAAAGTTGATTTTTCGGAAGCTATCTATCTCACCAAACAAGTATTAGTACAAAAGAAACCTGATAATTGGCGTAGCTTGAAATGGAATACCTTAGAAAAATCGATTCTTCATAACCCAATTGACTTGTTAGGTAAAACTGTGTCTGTTAGAGCAGCGACATCTTATAGAGAAAGACTTGAACACTTATCAAGTGAACTTGGAGGCGATATATATATAGATACTTTAAAAGGTGAATTAACAACGAATGAAATTATTAAATTGGTAGCTGATGGGAAAATTAAATATACGGTTGCCGATGATAATATTGCTAAAATAATGGCCTCCTACTACCCTATTTTAGATATTAGTGTTCCTGTTAGTTTTGCTCAGAGAATTGCTTGGGCTACAAGAAAAAATTCACCTGAGTTATTAAAAGAATTAAATAACTGGATCGTAAAATCTAAGAAGGATGTCGATTATTATGTGATTTATAATAAGTACTTTAAAAACAAAAGAAATTTTAAAAAAAGAATTAAAAGTAAATTCTATAGCATCAATAGCAATCAAATAAGTGAGTACGACGAGTTGATAAAAATAGAATCTCAGAAATTAGGTTGGGATTGGAGATTGGTCGCTTCACTTATATATCAAGAATCTAAATTTGACCCAAAAGCAAAATCTTGGGCTGGTGCAAGTGGATTGATGCAGATAATGCCGTCTACGGCAAAAGAGTTAGGAGTTGTCAATAGTGATAATCCTATGCAAAGTATAGCAGGAGGCACTTTGTATTTAAAAACAATTTGGGGAAAATTTAAAGGAGTAAAAGATAGTTTACAACGACAAAAATTAACAATGGCCTCTTATAATTGTGGCTATTTCCATGTTTTAGACGCACAAAGACTCACTGATAAAAGAGGATTGGATAAAAATCAATGGGATGATAATGTAGAAAACATAATATTAAATCTAAGTCATAAAAAATATTTTTCGGATCCTGTGGTTAAATATGGCTACGTTAGAGGTACTGAACCTTATAACTACGTAAATCAAATTTATGATCGATATCAACATTATAAAGAATTTATTAATATTCAATAATCCGAAAGTTGATTGCATTGTTTTATAAGTGATGTGAAAAATTAATTTTGCATTTATTGTTTTGGTTAAAAGATTAGAGTATCGAGTTTAGATTCTACTTTGATAGGTGAAAAGCTCAAAATACCTTCCTTTTTTAAGAATCAAATCATCGTGTTTTCCTCTTTCTACAATATTACCTTCTTCAATGACCAAAATCTGATCAGCTTTTTGAATGGTACTCAATCTATGTGCTATGACAAAAGTTGTTCTGTTTTTCATCAATACTTGTAAGCTCTTTTGAATAAAACTTTCACTTTGTGTATCCAAATTGGAAGTAGCTTCATCTAAAATTATAATTTTGGGATCCGCCAAAATAGCTCTTGCAATGGATATTCGTTGTCTTTGACCTCCAGACAATTTGACTCCACGTTCTCCTATCACTGTTTCTAATCCCATTTCAAAACGATCTGTAAATTCATTTACATAAGCTCCTTTCACTGCTTCTTGTAATTGCTCTTCCGTGGCATTTGGTTTTGGAAATAAGATATTCTCCCTTATAGTTCCTTCGTATAAGAAATCGTCTTGAAGCACTACTGCCAGGTGTTTTCTAAAGCTACTGAGGTTGATTGTAGATAAGTCTACTCCATCCAATTGAACCGTTCCCGAAGTTGGGGTTAAAAAAGTAGCTGCCAAACCAGCAATCGTAGATTTTCCTGAACCAGAAGAACCGACCAAAGCAGTAACAGAACCCGCTGGAGCATCAAAATTAATCTCGTGTAAAACTTCTTTAGTTTCTTCATATCCAAAAGAAACATTTACAAATTCTACCTTACCGATAAAACCCTTTAAAACTACAGTTCTTTGCTTTGGATCATCTTCTTCTTTCATTTGCATTAGCTCTTGTGTTCTATCCAAACCAGCCATAGCTTCAGTCAATTGACTTCCAATATTACTCATTTGAACTATGGGAGCAATCATAAAACCTAAAAACAGTGTGAAAGAAATAAACTCACCATAACTCATGGTATTGTCCATCATAAAGTAACCACCAATCCCCATAATACTAGCCGACGCCAGGCCCAACAAAAACGTAGAAGAACTCGTAATTAGTGCTGTAACAGTCAAGCTCTTTTTTACATTTAAAAACAAACGCTCTACTCCTAATTCAAAAACTTTGCTTTCTTGCTCTTCGGCATTAAAACCTTTAATAACACGAATTCCATTTAAAGTTTCTGTCAGTCTTCCTTTTACTTCTGCATTAATTTTTCCACGATCTTTAAAAACAGGTCGAATATAGCCAAAGGCTTTTAGAGCTACAAAGGCGAATATTATTACAGGTACTAGTACACAAAAAGTCATGAGTGCATTGATATTTATCAAAACAATTAAAGAAATAATAGCAGTAAATGTTCCGCCAACCAATTGTACCAATCCAGTACCTACAAGATTTCTCACTCCTTCTACATCCGACATTACACGTGAAACTAGAGCTCCCGACTTGTTATTATCAAAAAATAGGATGGGTAATCTTAATAATTTATTTTGTATTTCTGCACGTAGAACTGAGATAAGATGCTGTGCTTCTACGCTAAGAATTCTTGTCAAATAAAAAGAAGATAATGCCTGAATCAAAATAGCAAAACAAACGGCTCCTAATAACCAAAACAAACTATGAATATCTTTTGAAGGGATTATATCATCTATTAAGGTTTTGCTTGAATAAGGCAATACCATACCCGCTAAACTTCTAAAAATGATTAAAACAATCCCTACGAATACTATTTTTTTTCTCGGCCAAATGTATTCTTTAAATGCCCACGAAAAGGAAACTTGATTTTTACTCATATTTATAGGTTAACGAATATTGAGCCATTTCAATGAGTTTGACAAATAGTCAGATAATAGATCTTTATGCAAAACATAGGCTGTCTAAAAGGCTTCTTTTTTTCCAGAAAACAAACACATAACAATTACTGGAAAACAAGTAGCAATCATCACATTAACAGAATGACACGTTCTTTATTCTGTCTCGATCTTTTATTTATTTCAGCGGGTTATTCCATTTTAACATTTAAATGACGTATTAATGCTTCGATATTTGTATTGTGGTTTCACGAGACCTATATTGTAACATGCTCACATTGTGAATCTTAATAATTAATATGATCTTTTATTAAATGATTTAATCTTGGAATTGAAAGATTTTGATAAAGATATTTTGTCTGTACCTGTTGACTTGTAAAATGGATTTTTTAGACAATCTTCTGAATACCCAAAAACGGATCCTTCTATTTACTTTAACACTTTCGTAAATAGCATTAATACCAAATAAACATCAAAATGATTGATTAAATTAGTTTCTATTTCCTTTATATTTCAATATAAAAGAGAACCGTAACCTACGGCTATGCTAATATTTTTTACTGAGCTATACGCCTAGTGTCTGTTTTGTATTTTTTTGATATTTAGGTTTTTGTAGTACCATTCTAAGAATTGTTTTATGAAAAATGGATTCTTTGTATTGTGACCTATTAATTCTAAAACAAAATTCATCAAAATATGC
>NZ_JBAHZZ010000124.1:0-5138 GCF_037132785.1 Flavicella sp.
CGATATAACTTTTAGTCTTTTTTTCTTGCAATAATGTTTCAATTACCACACGTTCTTTTAATGATAATCGGCTATGTTTTTTTGCTTTCATACAACAAATCTAAGATTTTGATTTGTTGCGTTAAGTTCTTGAATTCAAGTCTGTTATATTTAATGACACTAAGATACAGAAACTAAATGACTAACTCAGAAAAAATATTAGCATAGTCTAGGTTACGGTTCTATTTTATATTGAAATAGAAACTAATTTAATCAATCATTTTGATGTTTATTTGGTATTATTGAAAAACAAAAGATTAAAACATCGATGGATGGAAGAGGAAGAGTTTTGGGTAATATTTATGAACGCTTCTAGAAGGTCTATGAAATATGAACAAATCTATTTGAGTCCTTCTGATAATGGAATAGAATTTTGGAAATTCATACAGAAACATATACAATTTTATAATAAAGAAAGAAGATTTATGGAATTGGAAAAATTTACATTAAGGAAGTTGATTTTGATACTAAGGCTCGTTGTAATTTCATTCGAGACCAAGCTGTGCGATGACGTAGTTTGTAAAGCCAAAGAGAACCAAGATCTAGAAGAAAATACACCAAACTTATTCCACTAGGAGGATTACTACTCTTTAAAAAAGGAATAACGCCAAAAGCTGTATCTGGCCAGTACCAGCATTGATATGCTGTGCCCACAATTTCTAGAAACGCAACGACTACATACATGGTTAGATAAAATAAGCGTTCACGAGGTTTGTTTTTCAACACAGAAAGTACTGCTATGGACATTAGAAATCCAAATACATCTCCTTTAAAAATTAAAAAGATGAGGCAATAGCTCCAAACAAATAAGGTGAAAATTTTCTCTATTTGTTTTTTGAAATTTTTGATAATGGATTGTTTGCAAAAATAGATGGTAGCAATGTATACAATAGCATGACCTGGTGGTACATACCAAGGAACATTCCCTAAGCGATACGTATACATGCCCAATCCTAAGGAAAATAAATATTCTCCAATAAATCCAATAAGTACAGCATAAATCATTAACTCTCTAATTCTTGCTGTAGATTTCCAATAAACAACAGTAAAAGCCGTGAACATTGCAATATTGGCAATTATTTGGGGATTTGGAATGGATGCTGTAAAGATGTAACTGTCTAAAAATAAAACAGATATAATTAATAAAAATAAATAACCGATGGTTTTAAAGGAGGCTATGAATATGGATTGAGCAATTTTTAAATTCATAGTTTGTAGTAAGAGTTGTTAAATACCAAAAGTGTTATTAATTTAAAACTTAGATAAACTTCTTTGTATGGTGTCTGTTAATAAATCTTTTAAAGAAATTCCGGCTTTCTTTGCTTGTTGTGGCAATAAACTTTCTTTAGTCATACCCGGAACTGTGTTCATTTCTAAAAAGTATGGAGTATCTCCAATAAAAATAAATTCAGATCTTGAAAATCCAGAGATATTTAAGGATTTATAAAGGAATTTAGCTGTTTTACACACATTTTCTTTTTGTATATTTGAAATTCTTGCAGGTGTTATTTCTTGAGATTTACCGTGATATTTTGCTTCATAATCAAAGAAATCATTTCCCGATATTATTTCTGTGATTGGTAAAACAATGACCTCACCTTTATATTGGATGACACCTACAGAAACTTCTGTGCCATCAAGAAAAGACTCAATTAATATTTCAGTATCTTCTTTAAAAGCCGTTTCAAGTGCTGTTTCAAAATCTTTGAATTTATTTACCTTAGAGATTCCGAAACTTGAACCAGCGTTATTAGGTTTCACAAAACAAGGAAGCCCTATTTTTGAAATAATTTCATTTTTATCATAATGATCTGCTTCATTAAGATAGACAGAAGTTGCTGTTTTAATACCATAATTTTTAGCGACACTAAGACAGTCTCTTTTGTTAAATGTTAGGGCCATTTGGTAAAAAGGAGCAGAGCTATATGGAATATTTAATAAATCAAAATAGGCAAGTATTTTACCATCTTCTCCTGGTGATCCATGGATTACATTAAAAATATAATCAAAAGAAATTTTGATATTATTTATTTCTACAGAAAAATCGTGTTTATTTATTGAATACTCATTTTTATCAGCATCTAAAACGATCCATTTGTCTTGTAAAATATGAACAATATAAGAGATGTATTTATTTTTGTCAATATTATTGAATACTACGGTGCCACTTTTTATAGAGATTTTGTATTCAGATGAATATCCACCCATAAGTACGGCTATGTTTTTTTTCATTTGGTTTTTATCAAAAATTAAGAATCAAAAATATCAAATATAATTTAATAAGATCCCCTTTCGTTTTATATCTTTGTCGAAAATATAAATTAATGAGTTTGATTAAATATTTAGTGAGTAAACAATTTGTAATTCAGCTTGCAATTGCTATTGTTTTTTTGAGTATTTGTTTTTTTTGTTTGGTAAGTTGGTTGAAGGTAACCACCAGTCATGGTGAAATAATAGAGGTTCCGGATTTATCAAGATTAAGTGTAGAAGAAGTAGATTTAAAATTGAGAGAGTTGAATTTAAGATTTGAAATTATAGATTCAGCTAGTTATAACCCTGATTTCCCAAAAAGAAGTGTTATTAGCCAATCTCCAGAAAAATTAAGTCTTGTTAAAGGAAATAGAAAAATTTATCTGACTTTAAATCCTTCAAAATACGGAAAAGTCCAGATACAAGAATTTTACGGAAAAACAAAAAATGAAGTAATTGCTCAACTGAAATCATCTGGTTTTAAAGTAGGAAAATTATTATTTATTCCAGATTTAGGAAAAGATGTTGTGAGAAAATTACAATATAAAGGAAAAACAATCACAGTAGGTGATAAATTAGAAAAGTATTCAATAATTGATGTCGTTCTAGGAGACGGAAAAGGAAGCTAATATTCAAGAATTTATGGAGAATAATGAAATAGAAAGCGATGATTTATATGAACATTATAGATTTGTTGCTGCAGATGGTCAGATACCATTACGTGTAGATAAATTTTTAATGAATTTTATTGAAAATGCTACTAGAAGCAAAATCCAAGAGGCCGCGAAGAACGGAAATGTTTTGGTGAATGATGTGGCAGTAAAATCTAGTTATAAAGTAAAATCGAAAGATGTTATACGTGTTGTTTTGGAGTACCCTCCTCACGAAAATTTACTTGTAGCTGAGGAAATGGATCTTGAAATAGTATATGAAGATGATGTTTTATTAGTGGTCAATAAACCTGCTGGAATGGTGGTCCACCCGGGACATGGGAATTACTCTGGAACTCTTGTGAATGGTTTGATTCATCATATTGATAATCTACCTAATAATAGTAATGAAAGGCCTGGTTTAGTACATCGTATAGATAAGGATACGAGTGGTTTGTTAGTTGTAGCAAAGACTGAAGAGTCTATGGCGTTTTTGGCGAAACAATTTTTTGATAAAACCACAGAGCGTGTATACCATGCATTAGTCTGGGGAAATATAGAAGAGGAAGAAGGTACAATTGAAGGGAATATTGGACGGAGTTTAAAAAACAGATTGCAAATGATGGTTTTTCCAGACGGTGATTTTGGTAAACCTGCTGTTTCTCATTTTAAAGTATTAGAACGTTTTAACTATGTTACCTTAGTAGAATGTCGTTTAGAAACAGGAAGAACACATCAAATTCGAGCACATTTTAAATATATAGGTCACACTTTATTTAACGATGCTCGATATGGAGGAAATGCTGTTTTAAAAGGCACAACTTTTACGAAATATAAACAGTTTGTTGAAAATACATTCAAAGTATTACCAAGGCAAGCGCTACATGCTAAAACTCTTGGATTTATACATCCAGTAACAAAAGAGTTAATGCGTTTTGAGTCTAAAATCCCTGATGATTTCTTAGCGGCACTTGAAAAATGGCGCTCGTATACAATTAATACCAAAGAAGATATCTAGTAAAACGAATATATAAGAAGTACTTTTCTATGAAAATAGTAATATCACCAGCGAAGTCATTAGATTTTGAAAGTTCTATTCCAACTCAAAATTTTAGTCAACCTCTGTTTTTAGAACAAGCAGAGAAGTTGTCGAATGAATTGAAAAAAAAATCGCCTAAGAAAATAGGAGAGTTGATGTCTATTTCTCAAAACTTATCTGAGTTAAATTGGCAGCGTAATCAAGATTGGAAATTACCTTTTACAAATGAGAATTCGAGACAGGCTATATATGCTTTTAAAGGGGATGTATATATTGGTTTGGATGCATATTCTATTCCGAAAAATAAATTAGATCAATTAAATGATAAATTGAGGATTTTATCTGGGTTGTATGGGCTTTTAAAGCCTATGGACTTTATACAACCGTATCGATTAGAGATGGGAACCAAATTAAAAGTAGGTAGAAAAAATAATTTGTATCAGTTTTGGGACACTCAGATAACGGATGCTTTAAATTTGGAAATGCTTGAAGATGAAGTATTGGTCAACCTTGCCAGTACCGAATATTATAAAGTTATAAAACCAAAATTAATTAATGGACCTATTATTACACCACAGTTTAAAGATTACAAAAACGGAAAATTAAAGATAATTTCATTTTTCGCTAAGAAAGCAAGAGGTATGATGGTTCGATATATTATTGATAATAATATAGAAAATAGCGAAGCTCTTAAGGGATTCGATTATGGGGACTATGGTTATAGTGAAGAACTATCGACCGACAAGGAATTTGTTTTTATACGTTAATTTATGAAGTTTGGGTTATAGAGAAAATTTATTGTCATTGATTATAGGATACAGCTACAAAGCATATGGGCATAATTTTAGATGAACCTACCTCTGGGTTAGATGAGAAAAGCACTCCGCTTATACCAAATAAACATCAAAATGATTGATTAGATTAGTTTCTATTTCCTTTATATTTTAATATAAAATAGAACTGTAACTAGGCTATGCTTATATTTTTATTTCATCTAAAGAAAAAAACAACTGAGTTACACGCCTAGTGTCTGTTTTATGTTTTTTTGATATTTAGGTTTTTGTAGTACCATTCTAAGAATTGTTTTATGAAAAATGGATTCTTTGTATTGTGACCTATTAATTCTAAAACAAAATTTATCAAAATATGCTTGTATATGC
>NZ_JBAHZZ010000143.1:0-14420 GCF_037132785.1 Flavicella sp.
AAAAACTAAAGGAAAATGAACCAAAAAATAGATCCATAACTAACATAAACAATGAAAATAAGAAAAAAAAATATAAATTTTAGATTTAAAAAGTCAAAATTGAAATCTAAAACTGAAAAGAGCATTATGCAACGGTCTTAACTTGTTTATATCGCTTCTAGGGCCTTCTGCCTTACTGAAAATACGGATTAATTTGCTTTTTGAATCCATAATTCTATTTACCCGATTGTCAGTATAATATACTAAAAACAAACAACTACAAGCAAATCGAATTAACTTGAAAAAGTGTGAGTTTACCCTGCCGCTTTAATCAGTGTTTTAGTCTTCAAATACTTGAAAGCTTTAGCCAAACACAATTGGTATTTGTCTAATTTGGTTGCTTTTCTAAGACTTAACCTTTTTGTGAAAATTGAGCTCCAAAAATGGCTAGATAACCATTCTTAAAAAAAGAAAAACCTCCAAATATCGGAATACACGGAGGCTTTTTAATTATTAATGTTTTGCTATCAAATTAGTAATGAAATTAATACTTTTGATTAAACCTAGAATTTATTTAGGACGGGATTGATTTAAAAAAGAAGATTAAATAAAAAATGGTTAAAAGGGGCTTTGATATTGTTTTTTCAATAATTGTAATTGTAACTGTATTAGTTTGGATGGTGCCAATTGTTACTCTTATAATATTTTTAACCACAGGCGAACGACCTTTTTATATACAAGAAAGGGTTGGTAAAAACGGTTTCTTGTTTCAGATTTATAAGTTTAGAAGCATGAAAGGTGTTCCTCCAGTAAATGATCCATTATTATCGGATGAGGAAAGTTTTAGAATCACTTATTTCGGTAAGTTTATTAGAAAGTATAGAATAGATGAATTCCCTCAGTTTATAAATGTATTGATTGGGGAAATGAGTATTGTGGGGCCAAGACCCGAAAGACAGTTTTTTTTGGACAATATTATAGTTCATATTCCTAGATATAAAGAGTTGCAAAAATTAAGACCAGGTATTACTTCGCTAGGTCAAATAAGATATGGTTATGCTGATAGTATCAATCAAATGAAATTAAGAGCGAGATACGATTTAGTTTATTTAGATAACGTATCTTTGTTAACTGATATTAAAATTATCCTATACACAATAATTGTTGTGGTTAAAGGGAAAGGAAAATAAATACAAAATGAATATTCTTATTTTAGGTTCTGGAGGAAGAGAGCATGCTTTTGCATTAAAACTTTCACAAAGTAAAAAATTATCAAAACTTTTTGTGGCTCCTGGTAATGCAGGAACTGCTGATTGTGCAATTAATCTTGGTATTGATCCTGTGGATTTTATTGCTGTTAAAGCGGCTGTTTTAGAAAATAAAATTGAAATGGTAATTGTTGGCCCAGAAGCTCCTTTGGTTGCTGGGATACATGATTTCTTTTTACAAGATAAGGAGTTGAAGTCTGTGCCCGTTGTAGGACCTAAAAAAGATGGAGCAGAATTGGAAGGAAGTAAAGAGTTTTCTAAAAAATTCATGGAACGTCACGGAATACCAACTGCCAGATATGCTGCATTTACAAAAGAAACCTTAGAAGAAGGAAAATCATTTTTGGATACCCTAAAATCCCCTTATGTCTTAAAAGCAGATGGTTTAGCAGGTGGTAAAGGTGTTTTGATTTTGGAAACACTAGAAGAGGCCAAGTCCGAATTAGAAGATATGCTTACGAATAACAAATTTGGAGAAGCATCTTCAAAAGTTGTTATTGAAGAGTTTTTAGATGGTATAGAGTTGTCTGTTTTTGTTCTAACAGATGGTAAAAGTTATAAAGTATTACCTTCAGCAAAAGACTATAAAAGAATTGGTGAAGGAGATATAGGGTTGAATACAGGTGGAATGGGAGCTATTTCTCCAGTTCCTTTTGCAGATGAAGACTTTTTGAAAAGAGTTGAAGAAAGGGTTGTAATTCCTACTGTTGACGGTTTACAAAAAGATGGAATTGATTATAGAGGTTTTATCTTTATTGGTTTGATGAATATCGACGGAAACCCATTCGTTATTGAGTATAATGTACGTATGGGAGATCCCGAAACAGAGGTTGTTATTCCACGAATTGATTCTGATTTATTAGATTTGTTTGAAGGAGTTGCAACACAAACATTGAATCAAAAATCATTGGAACTGACATCAAAAACTGCAACTACCGTTATGATTGTTGCGGGAGGGTATCCTGAATCATACGAAAAAGGAAAAGTTATTTATGGACTTGATGATGTAGAGGGTACAACTGTTTTTCATGCAGGAACAACAATAAAAGACAATAAAATAGTTACTAACGGAGGGCGTGTGATGGCATTTACTTCATTGGGTGATTCTATGGAAGAAGCTTTGGAGAAAACTTATAAAAATATATCTAAAGTAAGTTTTGAATACATGAATTACCGTAAAGACATCGGATTTGATTTAAAAAATGTGTAATCTTCTTTTTATAGGTGGCTATAATAGTTTTTTAATCTATAAAAATGTCTACAGACAAAGAGAACATTGACTTTTCAACTTCTGATAAAGTTACTAGTAACAAAATTCTTATAGCCCCATTAAATTGGGGTCTAGGACATGCAGCTCGTTGTATTCCGATCATTCATTTTTTAATTGAACATAACTTCTCTCCTGTCTTGGCAAGCGATGGAGCTGCTCTAGCGTTATTAAAGAAAGAATTTCCTAAGTTGGAGGTCATTGAACTTCCGTCTTATCAGATTCAATATTCTGAATTTTCTTATTTTACGAAGTGGAAATTATTATTTTCGTTTTGGTCTATTCAAAAGGCCGTGAAAATGGAACAAAAGATAATAGCAGACTTGTTTCTTGATAAAGAGTTTGTTGGTTTGATATCCGACAATCGATTTGGGGTTTATCATCAAAATGTTCCTTCCGTTTATATGACACATCAGTTGAATGTTTTTTCTGGATTAACAACTTGGTTTACTTCAAAATATCATCAAAAAATTATTTCTAATTTTAATGTTTGTTGGGTTCCAGATGTTCGTGGAAGTAAAAGTTTGTCAGGAAAATTATCAAAGGTTTCTAAGATTAAGACTCGGATTAAATTTTTAGGAAATTTAAGTCGCTTTGAGCCTAACCAGCTGAAAAAAAAGTACGATGTTTTATTGCTTCTTTCAGGACCAGAACCACAACGTTCAATTTTTGAAAAGATCGTATTAAAAGAATTTTCTTCTTTTGAAGCGAAGGTATTGTTGGTTAGAGGGGTTTTGAATCAAACTGTTTTGAAAAATGTTTCTAAGAATATTGAGGTCGTAAATTTTTTAACCTCTAAAAAATTAGAAGCAGCAATAAATATGAGTGAAATGATTGTTTCACGATCAGGTTATAGTACGATTATGGATTTAGCAAGGTTAAATAAAAAAGCAGTCTTTGTGCCTACCCCAGGACAGATAGAACAAGAGTATTTAGCGAAGTATTTAGAAGAAAAAAAAATTGCCCCATTTTGTAAACAAGGGAAATTTAATTTGAGTATGCTTTCTAAAGCAGATAATTATTCTGGTTTTGTAGAGAATTATTCCTCTGGATTAAGTTCAGGATTATTACAAGTGTTTAAGAGCAATTTAGGCTCTTTTTAAAGTAAAGGTAAATTCTGATCCTTTTCCATATTCACTTTCCAAAGTAATAGTTTGTTTGTGAGCTTCAATAATATGTTTTACTATGGATAATCCTAGTCCAGAACCACCCTGATCTCTAGATCTGCTTTTGTCTACTCTGTAAAATCGTTCAAAAATACGACCGATGTTTTCTTTTTTAATTCCTTCTCCGTTGTCTTTAACTTTGATGGCAATCTTATTTCCTCGTGTTGATCCGATACTGACCATGATAATCCCTCCAATTTTACCATATTTGATGGAGTTGACAATTAAGTTTATCAAAACTTGTTTTATTTTGGCGGCGTCACCCATCACAAAAATTGGAAATTCATAAAGTTTATCAAATCGCAATGTCATATTTTTCTTTTTGATTTTCATATCAAACAAGTCAAATATATTTTGAATCATTTCCAAACAGTTAAAAGGCTGTATATTGAGGTTTAGGTCGTTTGTTTCTAATTTAGAAATCATATCTAAATCCTTTACAATAGAAGTAAGTCGCTCTACTCCAATATTAGCTCTTTCCAAATAACGATCTCTAATATCTTTGTCTTCTGCAGCTCCTTCTATTAAGGTTAAAATATAACCCTGTACAGTAAAGAGAGGTGTTTTTAATTCATGAGAAATATTACCTAAGAACTCTCTACGATAGGTTTCACGCTCATTTAAAGATTCGATTTCTAATTGTTTGTCCTCTGCAAATTTTTGCATCTCCTTAGAAAGAGACTCAATATCAGGAGTTACATTTGTTCTGCTAAGATTATTTATATCTAATAACGAAACTTCTTCGTAGATTTTTAAAACACGTTTATATATAAACTGTTCTACTCTTTTTTGTAGTACAATAAAAAACATAAAAAAGACAATAACCGTGGAGTAAAGGGTAACTTCAAGATCTATAACAATAGTGTATTTAAAATATAATAAAAATGAAAAACCTCCGACTGTTAATAATGTAAACAGAACGGAAGTTATAAATGCAAATGCATATGTTTTTTTAATCTTCATTCAATACAAATTTGTATCCAACACCTTTAACAGTTTTAAAGAGATTGTCTCCTAGTTTTTCACGAAGTTTCCGAATGTGAACATCAATAGTTCTACCTCCTACAACAACTTCATTTCCCCAAACTCTATCTAAAATTGTTTCTCTTTTAAATACTTTGTCTGGTTTTGATGCAAGTAAAGAAAATAATTCGAATTCTTTTCTTGGAAGAATAATTTTCTTTCCTGCCTTTAATACTAAATAAGCTTCTCTGTCTATAATAATGTCACCTACAATAGTTTGGTCTTGATTGATGTCGTTTTCTTTAACTCTACGCAACAACGATTTTACTTTACTGACAAGGATTTTTGGTTTTACAGGTTTTGTGATATAATCATCTGCACCAGCGTCAAAACCGGCAACTTGTGAATAGTCTTCTCCTCTTGCTGTTAAAAAAGCAATAACTGTGTTTTCTAGACCTTCTGTATTTCTGATTTTTTCGCAAGCTTCAATTCCGTCCATTTCTGGCATCATAATATCTAACAATATTAAATGTGGTTTGTACTTAATCGCTTTTTCAATAGCCTTTAATCCGTTGTTAGCAGTGTGAATTGTGTATCCTTCATTTTTTAAATTGTAACCTACAATTTCTAAAATGTCTGGTTCATCGTCTACGAGTAATATTGTAATGTCATTTTTTTTCATAAAGGATAAATTTTTCTTCGAGGCAAAGCTAATCAATATATAGGACCATAGGTTTTATTTTACAATCATTTAATCCTGATTATTATTGTTAACACTAAATTTACACAACGGTAAACTATAGGTAACCTATACTCCATTCATTCTATAGACTTTTGCAGCTTAAAATAAGATGTAAATATAATGAGAAATTTATTAATTGTATTCATACTGTTGTTGACTATTTCAATGGCTGCTCAAGAGAGAGGAACTGTCTCTGGAGTTGTGACAGATAATGAGATGAATAATGAGACACTACCTTTTGCAAATGTTTTTATTAAAGGAACAACGATTGGAACTACAACCGATTTTGAAGGGAATTATACGCTGTCTTTGGAAGAAGGTGAATATGTGATTATTTTTAGTTTTGTTGGGTATACAGCTTCGGAAAAAATTATTACTGTTGAAGCTGGTCAGAGCTATATCTTAAATCAAGGTATTGGAGCAAGTGAAGGAGTATTGATGGATGAGGTGATTGTAAAAGGTTCTACGTCTAAAGAATCTGTGAGTGCATTGATTGCAGATCAAAAAAAAGCTACTGTAATTATTGAGAGTATTGGAGCTCAGCAATTGTCGTCTCAAGGAGTATCTGATGCTGCCGCTGCAACAACAAAGGTAGCAGGAGTTTCTATGCAACAAGGATCTAATAAGATTTATGTAAGAGGCTTAGGAGATCGTTACAACAGTACTACTTTGAATGGTTTGCCGTTGCCGTCAAATGATCCAGGGTTAAAAAATATTTCTTTGGACTTGTTTTCAACGAATATTATTCAAAATATTGGGATTAGTAAAACTTTTGTTTCAGGTAGTACTGGTGATTTTGGAGGTGCAAATATTAATATTGTTACCAAACAGGCTTCGACAAGATCTAATTTTTCTGTAAATGTGTCTACTGGATTTAATTCACAAACTACGTTTAAAAGTTTTAAAACTATTGATGGAGCAAATTATGTTGGTATTGCTTCTCGTACGGATCATCCGATTACTTCTTTACAGAAATATAGTTTTCAAGATAGTTTTTCTCCAAATAATTCTACAGCAGCACCTGTGGTTGGTATTTCTTTGAATGGAGGGAAAAAGTATTTTTTTGATAATGGTTCTTCATTTTCATTTTTCTTAGTAGGTTCGTTTGATAATAACTATAGATATAATGATGGGTTTAGTACAAATAATAAAACAGAAGATCTAAAAGGTACGGATTATTATGATGCTAAAGAATATGCATATTCTACGTCAAAGTTGTTGATGGGAAATTTCGAATATTCAATTAATGAAAACCATAAGTTATTGTATAATACTATTTTTATTCAGTCAAATAGTCAGAAGATACAAGATTATTTTGGAGACACGAATGACAATGATAATGTGAATGTAATTTTGCAGACTCAAAATCAAAATATGCTGTTGGTCAATCAATTGATTTCAAAAAATAGAGTTGGTGATTATTTAGATTTGGATTTAGGTGTCGCATTTAATAATATTAAGAATGATGAGCCAAATAGGATGAAAAATACTTTTTTAATAGATGAAGATTCTGGAGAAACTAGGTTTTCGACAGGAAGTCCGAGAAATAATAGTCGATATTATCATAATTTAAATGAAAATGATTTAGCCATTAACTTATCAGGTAAAATTTACTTAGGTAATAGAAATGAGGCTGAAACTAAAGGAGTTGTAAATTTTGGGTATTCGTTAAGAAATACGGATAGGCAGTTTGAGGCTATATATTTTGATCATAATGTTTTGAATCCTACGACTGTTGTTGAGAGGAATGATTTGAGTGCGTATTTTAATCAAGAAAATCTTGATTTTGGGAATAATGGAAGTGGTAACCAGGGCTTTAAATTGACTACTGGTTACGGTTTTGGGAGCAGTGCATTGGATCCTTTTACTTATAACGGGGTAAAACTTATCAATACATTTGATGTTAGTTTGGATTATAGTTTTTCTGAAAAATTATTTGTAAATATTGGAGGAAGATTTGAATCGATTGATATGGAAGTTGATTGGTCTACAAATTTAACAGGAGGTAATGTTTTAAAGTCAAATATTGATAAGCAATATTTGTTGCCTACTTTGAATGTGAAATATAGTGTGAATGAGGAAAGTCAGTTTAGATTTTCTGCTAGTAAAACGTATACCTATCCACAGTTTAAAGAAATTGCTGAGTTTGTTTATGAAGGAGTTGATTATGCCGAGCAAGGTAATAGTAATCTTCAGCCGTCTGAAAATATAAATATTGATTTTAAGTATGAGTATTTCCCCGGTTATGGAGGTTTGTTTAGTGCTTCTCTTTTCGGGAAGATAATTGAAAACTCTATCAATAGAATTGAATTGGTTGCCGCTTCAGAAAATCAGTATTCATATGAAAATACTGGGGATGCTCAGGTTTATGGTTTGGAATTAGAGTATAAAACTAATTTATTAACTATTGGAGATGTGGATTTGGATGATTTTAGTAAGTTGAATTTGGGTGTCAATACTACGTTTATGTACTCTAATCAAGATTTAGAGGCTACGGGTCTGTTTAGCCCTACAAATTCAAGTTCTCAGTTGGAAGGTGCTGCTCCAGTAATTGTAAATGCTGATATTTCATATGTGATTCACAAAGGGGTGAAAGAAACTATTGCAACAGTAGTTTTTAATTATCAGTCCGATAAACTATTTAGTATTGGAAGTAATCAAGGAGGTGTTGGCTTAGAAAACATTGTTCAAAAATCTATTGCAAGCTTAGATATTGTAGGGAAGCATAAATTCAATGAAAAATGGACATTTAAAATTGCCGTAAAAAACATATTGGATCCATCAATTGAAAGAGTTAGGGATTTAAGTAGTCCATTGACAAATAGATCGTATAAAAGAGGTATAGATACGGGGTTGTCTTTAGAGTATAATTTCTAAAAAAATCATAAAACATGTAAAAGAACACATCATTTTAGATGTTTTTTTGTTAACAATAAGTTTACAGTAGCGCCTGTTTCTTAACAGGGAATTAATCGAGGCTTAACGTAGTTGAGAGAAAACTATGCTTTCTTTGTCTAACAAATAAAAACAAAAAATAAATTTTATCGAAATGAAAAAATCAATTTTATCAATTTTAGCAATAGCTATATTTGTATTTACAAGCTGTAATAGTGATGATGATGATGATGATACTATACCAGGGGTGTTTAATGGGATTATCACTGAACAAGCAGATATTGTACCGGGAGATTTGTATGGTGAAGTTCAAGCGAACGTTACTTTATATAAAGGAACTGATTATGTGTTAACAGGAGCTTTGTTGGTTAAAGAAGGATATACTTTGACTATTGAGGCAGGTGTAACTATTGTTGCTACAGCTGGTGAAACAGATACGTATTTGGCTGTTGAACAAGGAGCTAAGTTAATTGCTGCTGGTACCGCTACTGATCCTATTACATTTACTTCTGACGCTGAAAATCCAGCAGCAGGAGACTGGGGAGGTATTGTTGTTGCAGGTAAAACTCAGACAAATAAAGGTGATTCTGTTCAATCTGAAGTTGCAGGTTTGAATTATGGTAAACCAGCTTCAGAAGCAGATAGTGCGGATAACTCAGGAGTTTTAACTTATATCATAGCTGAGTATACAGGAGCCAAAATTAATGGAGACCAAGAATTTAATGGATTATCATTGTATACTGTTGGTTCGGGTACTACAATTAATAATATTGTAATTAAATATGGTGCTGATGATGGTATCGAGTTTTTTGGAGGTACTGTTGATGTAGATAATGTTTTATGTGTAAATATTGCAGATGATATGTTTGACTTTACTGGTGGGTATACTGGGACAATTACAAATGCTTTTGGTGTTAGAGAAGATGGATTTACATTAGCTACGGATGACCCAAGAGGAATTGAGGGTGACTCTAACTCTTCTGATCCAACTGCAACTCCAATTTCTGCACCAACATTTGAAGGTGTAACAATTTTAAACTTGAATCAGACAGTTGAGTTAATGGCTGGAGCTGAGATTCGTAGAGGAAGTATTGCTACAATTAATAATGCTGTGTTTATTGCATATGGTGATGCTTCTTTTGGTCATTTAATTGATACCAAAGACGATTCAGGAGATGGTACTTTAACAATTACAAATGCTTATAAAATGGGAAATGTAGGAGAAAATAATGTAGGAGGTACTATTAACGGTATGGTAATTGAAGATACTAATTTATTTGATGGTATTAATGTGGCATCAGAAAAAGGAGCTGATTTTTCAGTATTCTCTTGGTCAGGATATGAATTACCTGCTATAGTTGACTAAAGAAAACATAATTTGAAAAGGCAGCCTAAGGCTGCCTTTTTTATAGAATACAAATTTGTAAAGGAAATGTGTTCGCAATAGTTTTATAAAAAGAGAATACTCGACGAGTATTCTCTTTTTTGTTTTTGTTAAAATATTGAATAATTCATAATTAATGTTTTTGTTAAAATTTTCATTAAGCACCACGCTATTTCTGCAGCTATTGTATTTATTGATAATCTAGTTAAATGAACTTAAAAATATAATTATAATTACGTTAAACTGTTAACGTTAGGTTAATGTAACAGTAACATAACTGTAACGTATTAATAAACTTAAAATTTAGGAATTCTAATTTAATTTGCGGTGCATATTTTATTTGAATTATGAGGAGAATTATTTTAGGAATTGCTGTTTTGTTTACGGCAACAATGAGAGGGCAATTGACTGTTGAATCCATAAAGACCACAAAGTTTGGTGCTGGAATTATAAATTTTAAAGGAGAAAACAACTCTTGGAGTATTAAATTGGGAGCAAGAATGCAGCTGTTGAGTACTAACCAATGGTTTTATAGTAATGGTAACTTAACGGAACATGTTTCTACTGCATTGGTAAGAAGATCTAGATTGAAATTTGATGGATTCGTTTATGACCCAACAATCAAATATAAATTAGAGTTTGGTTTGTCTAATAATGATTTGAGTAGTGGTAATCCTGAAGAAAAGGCATCTGCTGCAGTAAATTACGCACCAAGAATGGTGCTGGACGCTGTTGTAATGTGGAATTTTGTAGATAATTTTGAAGTGTGGTTTGGTCAAGCAAAATTGCCTGGAAATGTGGAGCGTGTTATTTCTTCCTCAAGCCTTCAATTGGTTGATCGTTCAAGGTTAAATAGCGAATTTAATTTAGACCGTTCTTTTGGAGTACAGTTAAGGCATAATTTTAATTTAACAAATAAGTTTGTAGTTCGTGAACGTATTGCTGTTTCTCAAGGAGAAGGTAGGAATGTTACGATTGAAAACGAGGGTGGTTATCAATATACAGGACGTGTAGAATTGTTGCCTTTTGGTTTGTTTGAAGAAAAAGGAGAGTATAAAGGCGGAGATTTAAAACGCGAAAAAACACCTAAATTAATGCTGAGTTCTACGTATGATTATAATGTAGATGCTAGAAAAACACGTGGGTCTCAAGGGAAATATTTTGAAGATCTTGATGAGTCTTACGTGGATGTTACTACAGATGTTACTACGGTATTTATAGATGCAATGTTTAAATATAAAGGGCTTTCTTTTATGGGGGAATATGCGTACAGAGATGCTGGTAATGATTTGGTTAGTATCGGTAATGGATTAAATTTGCAAACAGGATATTTATTTAAAAACAATTGGGAGCTGGCAACGAGGTACACAAATGTTTCTGTATTCTCTGCTGTTGACGGTGGTGAAGAAAGAAATGTATATACTTTGGGGGTGTCTAAGTATGTTGTTGGGCATAAGTTAAAGGTGCAATCTGATATTAGTTATACGGATATAGTAGGCTCAGAAAATAGAATTGGCTTTAGGGTACAGGTCGAAATTCAGCTGTAAAAACATAACAATATAGTAACGTGGATACATGATAATTATCAAGATATTTGCACGTTTAAATTACGTATTTTTGAATTTTATACTTAGATTATATTATGGATAGTATTTATATGTTTATGGTAATTGCACTTGCTTTATTGGCGATTGCTGATTTGGTTGTAGGTGTAAGTAATGATGCAGTAAATTTTTTGAATTCTGCGATAGGTTCAAAAGCCGTTTCTTTCAAAACAATTATGATTGTAGCGAGTTTGGGAGTACTAGTTGGAGCGGTTTTTTCAAGTGGTATGATGGAAGTTGCACGTAAAGGTATTTTTAACCCGAGTGAATTTTATTTTAACGAAATCATGATCATCTTTATGGCGGTTATGATTACAGATATATTATTGTTGGACTTTTTTAATACTATAGGAATGCCAACATCAACAACGGTTTCAATAGTGTTTGAATTGTTAGGTGCTGCAGTTGCGATGGCTTTGTTAAAAATATATAGCTCAGAAGGATCAGGTGAGTTTACTGATTTAATTACTTATATCAATACCGAAACTGCTACTAAAATTATTTTTGGAATAATACTGTCTGTCGTCGTCGCTTTTTCTATAGGTGCATTTGTACAATGGATAACACGATTATTGTTGTCGTATAATTTTGAATCAAAAGCGAATTGGGTTGGCGCTTTGTTTGGAGGGATTGCGTTAACTTCGATTACCTATTTTATTTTTATGAAAGGCTTAAAAGGAACTTCTTACGCAAAAGAATCATTGGATATTCTTGGTGGTAGAAACATAAAAGAATTTTTAGAGAATGAAGTTCTTGGAATTATTTTGGTTAGTTCTGTGTTTTGGTCTGCTGCTTCATATATAATGATTAACTTTTTAAAAGCTAACATATATAAAATGGTAATCATCGTTGGAACTTTTGCGTTGGCATTGGCATTTTCAGGTAATGATTTGGTAAATTTTATTGGAGTTCCAATTGCTGCATGGGAGTCATATTTAGCTTTTTCTAAGGAATGGGCAATTTCAGGTGTTCAAGCAAATGAATTTAGTATGAGTATTTTGTCTGAAAAGGTTCCGACAAATAACGTATTGTTAATTTTTGCAGGTTTAGTAATGGTAGTAACATTATGGTTTTCTAGCAAAGCGAAAAATGTAGTGAAGACATCATTAGATTTATCAAGCCAAGCGACTACAAAAGAAAGATTTCAACCGAATTTCTTGTCTAGAGGATTTGTAAGATTTGCGATGGGAGTTTCTCAGGGGGTGTCATATATTACACCAAAATCGTTGAGAGACAAAATTGAAAAACAATTTACTTCTCCTCCAATTATTTTATCGAAAGATAAAGTACATGAATTACCTGCTTTTGATATGGTTAGAGCAGCAGTTAACCTAATGGTTGCTGCAGTGTTAATCTCAATTGCTACATCTTATAAATTACCTTTGTCTACTACTTATGTTACGTTTATGGTGGCTATGGGCACCTCACTAGCTGATAGGGCTTGGGGAGCTGAAAGCGCAGTGTATAGAGTTGCTGGAGTTATCAATGTAATTGGAGGTTGGTTCTTTACGGCTTTTAGTGCATTTACGGCAGCGGCTTTGGTGGCGTATCTATTGAATTTGAATCTGAAATTGATGTTTCCGTTATTGTTAGTAATGGCAATAGGGCTGTTGTTAAGAAACTTTTTTGCTGATAGAAAGAAATCTAAAGAAGTCAAATCAGAAGACAGTTTGAATCAAGCTGAAAGCACCTCTGTACAAGGCGTGATTAAAGAAAGTGCAGCTACGATTGCTTCACTTGTAAAACGTGGGGGTAAAGTTTATGGAAGTGCGCTTAAAGGACTGGTCAAACAAGACCTCGTTTTGTTGAAGAAAAATAAAAAGACGATTGAAAAATTGTCTAATGAAGTAGATGAACTACGAGATAACATATTCTATTTTATTAAAAATTTAGATGAATCAAGTGTTACCGCAAGTAGTTTTTATATCAACTTATTGAGTTGTTTACAAGACATTACTCAGTCTTTAGAATTTATTGTTAAAGCTACAAATAAGCATGTAAGTAATAACCATAAGAAACTTAAATTAAGTCAGGTAAAAGAGCTTAAAGAAATTGAAGAGGCTTTGTTGGTGGTTTTTAATAATATACAAGATGCTTTCACTCAAATGTCCTTTGAGAAAATTGCTGATATTTTAAATGATAGGAAAGCATTTGATATAGTATCAGAAAAAATTCAAAAACAAATAGAGAGAACACGTACTGAGGAATCAAGTCCAAAAAACACAACACTATACTTTGGGCTGTTGTTAGAAACAAAAGATTTGTTAACAGGGTCGATGAATTTGATACAAGAATATTATGAAGCAAATAAAGCATCTCAAGACTCCTTAAAATAGAAGAGTTTATTTTTTAATTAGAACCTGATACGAGAGTATCAGGTTTTTTTGTGGTCTATAATTACCGGTGTTAAACGACTACAATTGTTTACGTCCGAAAGTAACTGTTTTAAAACCGATTCGGGTTTTGGTTGTAGTTTTACTTTGCAGTGTCGAAACGAACGAATGAATTTTGATATAATAAAACAGTTGTATTATGAGTAATTTAAGAAACAAAGTACAGTTAATTGGGTGTGTTGGGAGCACGCCAGAAGTAATTCAATTAGAGTCGGGTAAAAAATTAGTAAAATTTACAATGGCTACAAATGAGTCGTATAAAAACGCAAAAGGAGATAAGGTAGAAGACACCCAATGGCATAACCTAGTTGTGTGGAGTAGGTTAATAGAGGTGGTTGAAAAGTATGTGAAAAAAGGAGACGAATTGGCAATTGAAGGGAAGCTTACAAATCATAGTTACGATGATAAAGAAGGAAATAAAAGATATGTTTCTGAAATTGTTGTTAATGAATTATTGATGTTAGGAGGGAAAAAATAAAATAGATCAAAGTAGAGCATTACTTTAAGACCGTTGCAAGGTACATGACAAAAACAAAGATCCAAACTTAGGTTTTATATCATTGTTTGTTAGCTTATATTTAAGTTATGAAACTACAAAGAACAGTTACTTTTGCAGATAGCATTTGTGATTTACGTACAAGAAAGATAAAAGCTACATTTTTCAGTCAAATAAATATTCTTATCGATTGGGATCGAATTTCAAAAATAATAGACAAGGACTATTCCAGGGGTAAAAGTGCCGTTGGTAAGCCTTCCTAT
>NZ_JBAHZZ010000145.1:0-6196 GCF_037132785.1 Flavicella sp.
AGAATTGACCCAATCTATAAAACAGGTTTCAAATTGAGAACTATCTATGGATCAAAACACCCTATTTATAGTGTCTTCTCAGGGAATACCATTTGTTAATTGTAAGAATTTTTTCAAAAATTGTTCTTTTGAACTAGCAAATTCAACCATTTGTTTCCATGTTTCTGCCTCACAAATTACCGAAATTATACCAATAAGAAGGATGTCAACCAAGTCATGTAACTTGTTTATATCGCTTCTAGGGTCTTCTACCTTACCAAAAACACTGACTAATTTACTTTTTGAATCCATAACTATATTTGCCTTATTGTCAGTATAATACGCTAAAAATCAACAATATAAACAACTACAAGTCAATCGAATTAACTTGAAAAAAGTGTGAGTTTGCCCTGAGATTTAGAAAAACCCTGTTGAAGCATTAAAGAGATTTCGTACCTTTGTCCGTTGGGATATTACAACTTTTTAGAAGGGGAACTATGTAAAAATTATATCCATTTAGATAATAGGAGATATTATCTCTCATTCTTCTGAAAAATTAATTTTTTTTTCGAACTCTAAAAACTGTATTTATTATTTGATTTTAGGATTTGATATAAACTAAAAAGAATTATTGTTTTGAGATATAAAAAGATAAAAACCTCACTGCTTTATGTGTTTTTTATTCTTTGCTTTAAAAAAGGGTTTTCGCAAAGTCATTATCATATTATGGCGTCTTTAGATCCTAAAATGAAAGTCCTAGGACCTTATGATTATAGTGACAAAGGAGAATTGAATTTTTTATTTCGATTTGGATATCGATTTAAACATATAGAGTATTCTGTATTTTTGGAAACTTTTGATGCGATTGGTTATAGAGCCTATGGACTAAATGCTAATTATTTTTTTTTACTTGAGGATTCAAAAAGAAGGTTTAATCAATGGGAATTGGGGTTAGGACCAGGGATTGGTATTGTTGATAGAAAAAAAATAAACGTTGAAGGGTTTTTTTTTGAGGTAAATGGAGAGGTTCGCTATTTTTTCAACAAACACTTAGGAATTTCTTTGTTGGAAAATTTAAAGCATCGAACAGATTTGGTCATTCGGTATAATGAAAAAAGACCATTGCGTTTGAGTGGTTTTTTAGGGATAATTTATCGATGGTAGCTTATCTAACGAGTAGAGTTCACTAATTCGGTTTGAGTTTTGAGAGTCCTTTTTTAATCACAAAATGCAAGGATTCGATATAAGTATCCTCTATTAGTCTATAGATAAATACAAGTTGGATTTGTTATGAATACAGTTTGCAAGTTGTATCTTTGTGTACACTTAATAAAGTTAAGGAGTTAAATTATGATAAAAGTTTCAGACATAGCAAAAAAGAAAGTTATCGAATTGATGACCGATGATGGGTATGATTCTGCTATAGACTATGTTCGTGTTGGTGTTAAAAGTGGAGGATGTTCAGGTTTGTCTTACGATCTTGATTTTGACAAAAACTTCAATAAGGATGATAAGGTTTTTGAAGACAATGGAGTGAAAATTATTGTTGATAAAAAAAGCTTTTTATATTTGGTAGGAACTACACTAGAGTATTCTGGTGGTTTGAATGGAACAGGTTTTGTTTTTAATAACCCAAATGCAAATAGAACTTGTGGTTGTGGAGAATCGTTTTCACTTTAATTTATTAAATCTTTTAATTTTAAATTAATTATGTCAAAATATACGGAAGACGATTTAAAAAAGGAACTGGAAACTCAAGAATACGAGTATGGTTTTTATACAGATCTAGAGTCTGAGACCTTTCCAAAAGGTTTAAATGAAGATATCGTTCGTGCAATTTCAAAGAAGAAAAATGAGCCAGAATGGATGACAGAATGGCGATTGGATGCTTTTAAAATTTGGAAACAAATGAAAGAGCCAGAATGGGCAAATGTACGATATAAAAAGCCAGATTTCCAGGCGATAAGTTATTATTCGGCACCTAAAAAAGCCGATCCTAATAAAAGTTTGGACGATGTAGATCCAGAACTATTGGAGATGTACAAAAAATTAGGAATTTCTATTGATGAGCAGAAAAAAATGCAAAACATTGCAGTTGATATTGTTGTAGATTCTGTTTCAGTAGCTACAACTTTTAAAAAGACCTTGGCTGAAAAAGGAATTATTTTTATGCCTATTTCAGAAGCGATTCAAGAGCATCCAGAATTGATAAAAAAATATATGGGTACGGTTGTGCCTAAAACAGATAATTTTTATGCAGCGTTAAATTCTGCTGTATTTACGGATGGCTCTTTTTGTTATATTCCAAAAGGCGTAAAATGTCCAATGGAATTGTCTACTTATTTCAGAATTAACGAAGGGGGAACTGGACAATTTGAACGTACTTTGTTAATTGCCGACAAAGGTAGTTTTGTAAGTTATTTAGAAGGATGTACCGCACCTGCAAGAGACGAAAATCAATTGCATGCTGCAGTTGTCGAATTGATTGCTATGGATGATGCAGAAATTAAATATTCTACCGTACAAAATTGGTACCCGGGAGATAAAGAAGGCATTGGAGGTGTGTATAATTTTGTGACTAAGAGAGGTATTTGTGAAACAAGTGCAAAAATCTCATGGACACAAGTAGAAACCGGTTCTGCGGTTACTTGGAAGTACCCTTCTTGTATTTTAAAAGGAAATAATTCAATTGGAGAATTTTATTCTATTGCAGTAACAAATAATTTCCAACAAGCAGATACTGGTACTAAAATGATTCATATTGGTAAAAACACCAAGAGTACAATTATATCAAAAGGCATCTCTGCAGGAAAATCACAAAATAGTTATAGAGGTTTGGTGCAAATCAATTCTAGAGCAACAAATGCTCGTAATTTTTCGCAATGTGATTCTTTATTGATGGGAGATCAATGTGGGGCACATACTTTTCCTTATATAGAGGTTAAAAATACCTCAGCACAAATAGAGCATGAAGCAACTACTAGTAAAATTGGTGAAGATCAATTGTTTTATTGCAATCAAAGAGGAATTGATACTGAAAAGGCAATCGCATTGATCGTAAATGGCTTTAGTAAAGATGTCTTGAATAAATTGCCAATGGAATTTGCCGTTGAAGCACAAAAATTATTAGAAATCAGTTTAGAAGGATCCGTTGGGTAAAACGATAAATCGTTGCACTGTGTAATAGTTTAAAAAGACTTTAAATTACACGATTATACAAATTAACAATATAGAAGATGTTAAAAATAGAAAATCTACGAGCTAGAATAGGAGATAAAGAAATTCTTAAAGGATTGAATCTTGAAGTAAAAGCAGGTGAAGTACACGCTATTATGGGGCCAAATGGTGCCGGAAAAAGCACTTTGGCATCTGTAATTGCAGGTAAAGACGAGTATGAAGTAACAGACGGGACTATCGAATTGAACGGTGAAGATATTAGCGAATTAGCTCCTGAAGAAAGAGCTCATGCGGGTGTGTTTTTGTCTTTCCAATACCCGATTGAAATTCCAGGTGTTACAGTTACCAATTTTATCAAAGCCTCTATCAATGAGTCTAGAAAGGCACAGGGCTTAGAAGATATGTCAGCGAAAGATTTGCTAAAAAAAATTCGTGAAAAATCTGAGTTATTAGAAATCGATAGAAAATTTTTATCTCGTTCTTTAAATGAAGGTTTTTCTGGAGGAGAGAAAAAAAGAAATGAAATTTTCCAAATGGCAATGTTAGAGCCGAAGTTGGCAATATTAGATGAAACAGATTCTGGATTGGATATTGATGCTTTACGTATTGTAGCAAATGGCGTAAATAAACTAAAATCGAAAGACAATGCGGTTATTATAATTACACATTATCAGCGTTTGTTAGAATATATAGTTCCGGATTTTGTTCATGTTTTGTATGACGGTAAAATTGTGAAATCTGGCACTAAAGAATTAGCTTTAGAATTAGAAGCAAAAGGTTACGATTGGATCAAAAAAGAATTGAACGTATAATTTCAAAAAGATGGAATTAAAAGAAAAATTAGTATCCTCTTTTTTAGCCTTTGAAAATAAGGTTGAAATAGATATAGATTCAAATGTCCACGAAATTCGTTCAAAAGCATTTAATAATTTTGAGAATTTAGGCTTTCCTACTAAAAAAGATGAGGAATGGAAATATACAAGCTTAAACGCTATTTTAAAACACGATTATAGTGTGTTTCCTAAGAGCGTCGTATCACTTGCCTACAATGAAGTTAAAAAATACTTTATCAACGAAACAGATTGTTATAATCTTGTTTTTATTGACGGAAAATTTAGCTCATTTTTGTCAGAAACTACACATGATGGTATGGATATTTGTGTAATGTCTGCCGCCTTATCAAAGCCAAAATACAAAATGATTGTTGACGCATATTTTAACAAATTGGCTTCAGAAAACAATAGCCTTTCAGAGTTAAATACAGCATTTACTCAAGAAGGTGCTTTTATTAATATCCCTAAAAACAAGGTTGTTCCTAAGCCGATCCAAATTATCAATTTTTCTACGGGTAACGAGCAGGAAATTTTGATTCAACCTAGAAATTTGGTTATTGTCGGAGAAAATGCATACGTTCAAATTATTGAGCGCCATCAAAGTTTAACGGCGAATACTACCTTAACAAATTCTGTTACAGAAATATTTGTAAACAAGAGAGGAATCGTTGATTTTTATAAAATGCAAAATGATGTTGAAACGGCTTCGTTAATTGATTCGACATTTGTTTCTCAGAAAAGGGATAGTGTTGCCTCGGTACATACCTTTTCGTTTGGAGGTAAATTGATACGTAATAATTTAGAATTTTATCAAAACGGTGAGCATTGTGTATCACATATGAATGGGATTTCTATTTTGAATAAAAAACAACATGTAGATAATCATACCTTGGTAGAACATAAAGCTCCTAATTGTGAGTCCCATGAAATGTATAAAGGGATTTATGACGATAGCTCTACTGGGGTTTTTAATGGAAAAGTAATTGTTGAACAAGCTGCTCAAAAAATCAATGCTTATCAGCAAAACAACAATGTCATTGTTGGTGATAGGGCTTCGGTAAATTCAAAACCACAATTAGAAATTTTTGCTGATGATGTAAAATGCTCTCATGGTTGTACAATTGGACAATTGGACGAAAGTGCTTTGTTTTATATGCAACAACGTGGAATTCCGAGGAAAGAAGCTAAAGCTTTATTGATGTATGCTTTTTCTAATGAAGCTTTAAAGAATGTAAAAATTCCTGAATTAAAGGCGAAAATTAATAAGATTATTGCTAATAAATTAGATGTAAGTATCGGGTTTGATATGTAATAAAAGACCGTTGCAAGGTACATGACAAAAACAAAGATCCAAACTTAGGTTGTATGTCATTGTTTGTTAGCTTATTAAGGCTTATATTTAAGTTATGAAACTACAAATAACACCTACTTTTGCAGATGGCATTTGTGATTTACGTACAAGAAAGATAAAAGCTACATTTTTCAGTCAAATAAATATTCTTATCGATTGGGATCGAATTTCAAAAATAATAGACAAGGACTATTCCAGGGGTAAAAGTGCCGTTGGTAAGCCTTCCTATGATGGTTTGTTGCTTTTTAAAATGTGTCTTTTGTAGAGTTGGTATTGTTTAAGCGATTACGAAGTAGAAGATAGACTTATTAACCTCGCATCTATATATCGTTAGTTTTACGCGGCATATTTTATGTTGTGATGTTTAAAATATTTGACTACCCTTTTGCTATCATTTTGAAGTGTTTTCATGTGATTTTATAAATTTTCCTTCATCTTTTCTTGTGTCTTAGGAGCTGGTTTATCAGAGAGTCCATATTTTAAATCGCAGTTAAGATATTCATCTGGGTTTCGTTCAGGTGAGTATGATGGTAAGTAAAACCTCCATTCAATAACTTAACGCAACAAATCTAAATTTATAGATTTGTAAAATGGCAGTAAAAAAACATAGACGACTTACTCGTAAAGAAAGAGTATAAATTGAGACTCTTTTAGAAGAGAAAAAGAACAAAACATACATTGCTAAAACTCTAAATAGAGCTCGCTCTACAATTAGTAGAGCAGTTAATAAATGGGTTAAAAAAAAGACAGATAAATACGATGCAGACCTAGCACATTGGTGTGTGAAACAAGATTATTTAAACAAAAGAAACCTTGATAAAATAAGCACCTATTCTTTACTGAAGTTTTTTGTCTA
>NZ_JBAHZZ010000161.1:0-11688 GCF_037132785.1 Flavicella sp.
TTTTTAATTTGTCAAAATAATCTTTGCCATATACCCGTACATGGTCGTATTGTCCAAAATGTTTTTTTCGTTCCTCCGGTGACGTAATTGATAAATCTTCGTAAGTAGTATCTCTATCCAATTCTTGAGGAATTTGAAAAATACCAATTCCACCAGGTTTTAAAATACGGTAGAGTTCTTGCATTGCTTTTTTATCATTTTTGATATGCTCTAGTACATGATTGCAGAAGATCACGTCATAGCTGTTGTCTTTAAAGGGTAAATTACAAATATCTGCTTTTATATCTGCCAATGGAGAATATAGGTCTGTGGTAAGATAATCAAGGTTTTTTTGCTTTTTGAAAAGTTTGTAAAAACATTGTTCAGGTGCAACATGTAATACCTTCTTAGGGTTTATGAAAAAATCAGTTGATTGTAAATACAGCCATAATAAACGGTGTCTTTCTAGTGATAGAGTTCCAGGAGCAAGCACGTTTTTACGTTGAATATCGTACCCGTATGGTAGGAATTTACGAAAGGATTTTCCATCGATAGGATCCGTATAATTATTCCCTTTTAAATAGAAACTGACGAAAGGCCGTGCCCAGTAGCTTATTTTAATTAGTAAAGGTCTGGGGATAGTATTTAAAGCGATTTTAAAAAGGAACATTTTTTTTAGCGGGAGTTAGATGACTAATGGAATGATTCTAAATTCATCTTCAATAGTTGTCTCATTTCCTAAAACAGCATCAATATATTTGAAAGTCGAAAGCAGTTCAGGCTTTCCGTTTACAATAGCAACATCGTGTTCAAAATGAGCAGAAGGTTTGCCGTCTTTAGTTAAGATAGTCCATCCATCACTTAATTGGTTGATGTTTTTAGTCCCCATATTAATCATAGGTTCAATGGCAACGACCATTCCTTCAGTGAATTTTTTACCTCTTCCTCTTTTTCCGTAGTTAGGCATTTCAGGATCTTCATGCATTTTTCTTCCCAATCCATGACCTACGAGCTCTCTAACAACCCCATATCCTAGATCCTCTGTGTGTTTTTGAATTGCAAATCCAACATCACCGACTCTATTGCCTTCTTTAAATTGACGAACACCTTCGTATAAACTTTGTTTCGTTGCTTCTAGTAGTTTTTTTGTTTCGGGATCAATTTCTCCAACTTCAAAAGTATAAGCATGATCTCCATAAAAACCATTTTTTATAGCGCCACAATCAATTGAGATAATATCTCCTTCAATCAAAGGGTCTTTGTTTGGTATTCCATGTACTATTTGAGCGTTGGGACTCATACAAAGAGTATTTGGAAAATCATACAGTCCTAAAAATCCAGGTTCTGCTCCATGATCTCTAATAAATGCTTCAGCCAATTTGTCTAGATAGAGAGTGCTAACACCTGGTTTTACTTCGCCAGCTAACATTCCGAGGGTTTTAGAGACAATTAATGCACTTTTTCGCATTAATTCTATTTCTTCTAAAGTTTTAATAGTAATCATAAAAGCACCGTTTTTCTAGGTCAAAGGTACTTTAAATAAAGTGTTTTAGAATGGAATTTTTAAAATTCTTCTAGCGAGCTTTACTACTTATCTTTTTAAGAAAGATAAAAAACTTTTTGGTTTTTCTTTTTTAGGTGCTTTATTTTCAAAATATAAATGATGTACTTTTCCCCAACCGATAAACCCTCCAACATTACGATCGTCAATAAAGATATCTGCATATATTTTTCGGGCTGTTTTTGAGTCTAAAACTTCCTCAGGGTAGTTTTTGTTTATGGCGTAAAATTCAAGTCCATTTTTTTTACAAAATTCTACGGCTTCATCTAATTTTTTATCATTTCTAACCGTCCATAAGATCAATCGATGACCTTGATTCTGTAGTTTTTTTATCGTTTCAAATGCAAACAATTGCTCCTTCCCAATTTTAGGGTATTGGTCCTCTACGATGGTTCCATCGAAATCAACGGCTATTATTTGGTGTTTGTGAATTGACATGAGTATGGAACTGTTCTGATTGTTGTGAATTTACAAAAACGACAAGAAATAAAAAAGGTGATTTGCTTTCGAGTAAATCACCTTTTAGAGTATTATAGTTTGGTGTTGACCAAAGAATGTCTTGTCATTTCTTCTGGTTGCTCAATACCCATTAAGTCTAAAATAGTTGGCGCAACATCACCTAAAACGCCATCTTTAATTGATTTAATTTCATTGTCAATTAAAATCATAGGAACTGGATTTGTTGTATGTGCTGTATGAGGGCTTCCGTCTGGATTCATCATAGTTTCACAATTTCCATGATCTGCAATAAGCAAAGTAGTATATCCGTTAGCTAATCCTGTTTCAATTACTGCTTGAGCACATTCGTCAACAGTTTCACAAGCTTTGATTGCAGCATCCATCATTCCAGTATGTCCAACCATATCACCATTAGCAAAATTTAAACAAACAAAGTCGGCTTCACCTTTTTCTAAGCCTTTACATAAAGCTTCTTTTAGTTCATGAGCACTCATTTCAGGTTGTAAATCGTAAGTAGCTACTTTTGGAGAATTTCTTAAGATGCGAGATTCACCTTCAAAAGGAGCTTCTTGACCTCCAGAGAAGAAAAATGTTACATGTGGATACTTTTCAGTTTCCGCAATACGAATTTGTTTTTTCCCTGCTGTAGATAACACCTCTCCAAGTGTGTTTTTAATATTGTCGTTATTGTAGATTACGTTGATACCTTTAAAACTTTGATCATATAAAGTGATAGTCGTATAGTATAAATCTAATTTTTTCATTCCGTAATCAGGAAAGTCGTTTTGTGATAAGGCATTAGTTAATTCTCTACCTCTATCTGTGCGGTAGTTAAAGAATAAAACAACATCACCATCTTTGATTTTTGTTTTAGGAGTGCCATCTTCATTGGTTACAATGATAGGTTTGTGAAACTCATCTGTTATACCTGCTTCATAGTTAGTATTAATGGCAGCAACAGCATCTGTGGTTTTTGTTCCTACAGCGTTCACAATACCATCGTAGGCTTCTTTAACACGCTCCCAACGATTATCTCTGTCCATTGCGTAATAGCGACCTGTTACAGAGGCTAACTCTCCAGTACTTTCTTTCATGTATTCTTGAATATCATTGACAAAGTACGTTCCAGATTTAGGATCACAATCACGTCCATCAGTAAAGGCATGTAAATAAACATTATCAACGCTATTTTCTTTGGCCACGTCTAGAATTCCTTTTATATGGTTGATATGAGCATGAATACCACCGTTAGAAACTAATCCTAATAAGTGTACATCTTTATTGTTCTCTTTTGCGTATTTAAAAGTATCTAAAAGTACTTTTTCTTTACCTAAAGTCTTTTCTTCAACTGCTTTATTGATTCTAGCAAGGTTTTGATAAACAATTCTACCAGCACCTAGATTCATGTGACCAACTTCTGAGTTTCCCATTTGTCCTTCTGGCAAACCAACATGCTCTCCGTCTGTACGTAAAGTAGCATTCGGGAATTTGTTATACAGACCATCTATATAAGAAGTTTTGGCATTGAATACAGCAGAGACTTTTGGGTCTTGTGTAACTCCCCAACCGTCTAATATCATTAAGATTACTTTCTTGTTCATGTTGTGAAAATTTAATTATTCAAAGATAAAAAGGATTTGCCAATAAAGTTTGAGTAGCTGTAATTATTAACGAATTCGTTTGAGTGTGATTTTTTTGTGAAAAAGAAAAATTCTTTTAATATAAAATTATGGTTTATTATCTAGTTATTCCTAATTTTGTTAGGATACAACTTTAAAGATAAAAAAATGGCAAAATTTGATAATGAAAAGATTCAAGAATATTTAAAAAATGGTGCAATCGTTTTAGATGTGAGAACCGATGCCGAATACGGAGAGGGGCATATTTCAGGTTCTGAGCATATTGTATTGGATAGGATTCCTGGTAATATTTCTACGGTTAAAGGTTTTGGAAAACAAATTGTTATTGTCTGTAGAAGTGGTACTAGAAGTGGTCAGGCTACAGATTTTTTAAAACAACACGGTATTGATGTTATCAATGGTGGACCTTGGGAAAATGTAAATCAATATATGTAATTAAGGAACATTTATAAAAAAGATCAAGGAGAACTTTGGTCTTTTTTACATCTTGTAATTAGGTTTTTTATATAAGCTTAGCTTTCCCTTTGTGTAAAATAGAAAACCAATAATAGCACCCGTAAATGTTCCCATATTTATAGGATCATAATGATGGTTTGTAAGTGAAAATTTCACGTAAAAAATGAAAACCCCAATAAATAGGCATCCTAAAAAGGTTTAAGATAGGAGTAGCGTACGCACCACAGAATAAACCTTTAATTATGGTGCTTAGCGTTATTTTTTCAAAAGTATAATCATGAACAAAATAACTACTGATAAGAATACCTAGAATGACTCCTGCAAGAATACCAATACTGATGTTTTTTTATCTTTTAAAGTTAAATATACGTAAAAAACAGGATCTTTTTTTTATTAAAATCTAATATTTGCGTCTTTTTTTAATTTATAGATACGTCTTTTTAATTTTGATACAAATAGTTTATGTTGTTCGGAGTCTGGGTTAAAAGGTTTGTGCTGGAGAGCTTTTTGAATAGCGTCTATTTCAGTGAATAAAAATTCTGAATTTTGTGATATCCATGTGTTTTTAAAAAGAGTCCAAATATAATCCATAGCTAGTTGATTAGGATGAATCATATCCTGTTTGTAAAAACGATAATCTCTTAGGTCATCCAGCATAATTTCATAGGATGGAAAGTAGAAGGTTTGAGGTGAGATTACACGATGAATAGCAATTAATAGATGTGATTTGCTTTGTGTGTTTTCAATCATGCCATCTTTCAAATGTCTTACGGGGCTTACCGTAAAAATAAATATAGCTTGCGAATTTATTTTTTTTATAAGACGTTTAATATTCTCTAATATTTTGACAATCTCATCAACGGACAGAATTATTTTGTTAAATCTTTTTTGTGGAATTTTATGACAATTCGCTACAATGTTATTTTCCTCGATTAATTTATAGACCCAAGCAGTGCCAAGTGTGATGATAATATGACTTGCTGATTTTAACTGATTATAACCTTTTTGTATTGTAGAGTTGATATTGTTTAATACCTCATCTTTATAAAGTCCTGAAAAATCGGAATGATGGTTAAAACTGTGCCAAAGTCCATTGTAGAAAATTAAATCTTGTTCTGTATAGATTTTTTTTTCTAGACACTCTGAAATTGCCTTTTCAATAGCCGCAGGGTTGAACAAGATTCCATAGGGGTTACTTGTAGTTTTGAATTTAAAATAATCAAACTTTTTATCGATGTTTTCTGAGAAGCAAGAGCCAAATAAGACCAGATTAGATGAGTAGTCAATTTGGTTGCTTTGAGGTTTCGTCTTGTATTGTGTACGAAAATTTGAATTCTCCATGATTGATTTATAAATTCAAAGAAACGACCAAACCTTCATTATTCCGGATGTTAAAAACCGTGCCGTCTTCAAATATTAAATATTGACCCTTCACACCTTTTAAGATTCCTTCGAAATTTTGAGACTTTATAATGTTTAAACTTTTAATTTTTAAAGGGTATTTATTTACAGGGTAGTTTAAATCTAACACCTCTTCTTGTTCGTCCAATATATAAGGCTTAACTTCTTCAGGAAGATAGTCTATAAGTTCTTGTTTTTTGATCTTTAAATCAGCATCAAAAACATCGTTTTTTAGCATTTTTTGCCAGCTTGTTTTGTCGCTTACGTGTTTTTTTAGTGCAACTTCGGCTATTCCAGCTAAATATCTATTAGGAACTTCTAAAATAGCTAAAGCTTTACTTGCTCCTTGGTCAATCCATCTTGTTGGAACTTGTGTTTTTCTTGTCACTCCCACTTTTATTTCACTGGACAATGCTAAATAAACAATATGTGGCTTTAATTGAACAGATTTTTCATATTCTAAATCCCGGTCTTCAATACCTAAATGAGCCTTGCTCAGCTCTGGTTTCATAATCCAATCTCCTGTAGATGGTTGTTTATAAAAACAATCATAACAAAATCCTTGGCGGAATGTTTTTTTTTGTTTGTTACAACAGAGGCATTGATAATTCACAAATTCAATTTCTATTTTTCTATCTAGTAGTTGATTTAGGTTCAAGAAGTCGTTATCCATTTCTAAATAATATTCAATGGTATCTGAATATTCGGCAATCATTTTTTTTAAAACTCCTTGGTATTTCATTCGTAATGTTGTGTTGAAGTGAAAATATTATTTGTGTTTGTGCTTTTTAAAAAAAACACTAATTTTAACTTGATAAAGATATGATATGTATTTTAAGTATTAAAAATATATTAAGTCAAATACCTAAGTTTTATTAGGTGCATAAAAAATATTATTTGAAATAGCAGAAAAGGAAAAGAATTTTTAGTTATCTTTATTTGTTATGAAATTTTTATTTGTTAATTCAATTATATCGTGGTTCTTAAAGAAGAGAATTCACCAGTTAGATTTGTTTATAAAGTACCCAGCTGAAGTTCAGTATGAGTTGTTGTTGAATCTTCTTAAAACAGCTAAGGATACAGAAATAGGTAAGTTATATGGTTATAAGTTTATCGATAATTATAAAGAGTTTTCTCAAATTGTACCTATTAAAAAATATGAGAGTATCGAAGGTTTATTGGAAAGAACTAGGAAAGGAAAACAAAATATTTTTTGGCCTTCACAAATAAAATGGTTTGCAAAATCAAGTGGAACTACCAATTCCAAGAGCAAGTTTATTCCCGTAAGTGACGAGGCTATTGAGTATTGTCATATGAATGCGGGTAAGGATATGTTATGTTTGTTTTTAAATAATAACCCCGATACAGATTTGTTTTCTGGTAAAAGTTTACGTTTGGGAGGGAGTAGCGCAGTATCTGAAGATAACAACACTTATTTTGGCGACCTTTCAGCTATTATTATTGAAAACATGCCTTTTTGGGCTGATTTTTCGAGTGTTCCAAAGCAGAAAACAGCTTTGATGAGTGAATGGGAGGAAAAAATGGATGCAATTGTTCAAGAGACAATTTATGAAGATATTACTAGTTTAGCAGGTGTGCCTTCTTGGATGTTGGTCTTTTTAAATAAGGTTTTAGAAGTTACAGGAAAGAATAATATTTTAGAAGTATGGCCTAATCTATGTGTATATTTTCATGGAGGTGTTAATTTTACGCCATATAGGGAACAATATAAAAAATTGATTCCGACTAGTGAATTTAGATACTGTGAAACATATAATGCTTCTGAAGGTTTTTTTGCGATTCAAGATCAGAATAACTCAAATGAATTATTACTGATGTTGGATTATGGAATATTTTATGAATTTATTCCTATGACTGACTATGACGGCGAGAATTCAAAAGCGATTCCTTTAGAACAGGTTAAATTGGGCGTTAATTACGCTATTGTGATTACGACGAATTCTGGTTTGTGGAGGTATTTGATTGGAGATACGGTTAAATTTACAAATTTATTTCCTTTTAGGCTTCAGATAACAGGAAGGACGAAACACTTTATCAATGTTTTTGGGGAAGAATTGATAATTGAAAACACGGAGAAAGCATTAGAATTAGCTTGTAAAAAATGCGATGCAGAGATTTTGGACTATACAGTTGCGCCTGTTTTTATGGAAGGAAAAAAGAAAGGATCCCATCAGTGGATGATCGAGTTTAAACAAGAGCCTGATTCAAAAGAATTGTTTTCTAGATATCTAGATGAGTTTTTGCAATCGGTAAATTCCGATTATGAAGCAAAGCGATATAAGAACATGACCCTGGTGGCTCCTGTAATTAATTTTTCTAGTAAAAATCTATTTTATGAATGGTTAAAGTCAAAGGATAAATTAGGAGGGCAGCATAAAATACCTAGACTATCTAACAATAGAATACTGATGGAAGAGTTGGTTTTACTTGATGAAAATCTGATATTAAAGAGGCAAGAGGGGATTGTGCATTGAAGAAAAATGAAGAAATTAAAAATTTGTAAACAACCAATTCAAGACCTGTTAATAATAGCTATAGATGGAGAATAAGTTATTCAATTATTTTTTTCGGTTAACTACATAATCAATCATCGTTATTAAAGAAGTTTTATAAGGAGATTTAGGGTATTCGTTTAATATTTCGAGTGCTTTATTCTTGTAGATTTCCATTTTATTGATTGTATATTCGATACCTCCGTTATCCTTTACGAAAGCAATAACCTCTTTTACTCGTTTTTTATCGTTATTGTGTTTTTTTACCGAGTTTATCAACCATTTTTTGTCTTTTTTAGAGCAAGTATTTAATGTATGAATTAATGGCAGAGTCATTTTTTGTTCTTTGATATCAATTCCTGTTGGTTTTCCAATATTGCTTTCTGTATAGTCAAATAGGTCGTCTTTTATTTGAAAGGAAATTCCGATCAATTCACCAAAATGATGCATTTTAGAAACCTCTTCTTTGTTTGCTCCAACTGATGTAGCACCGATCGCACAACAAGAAGCGATTAATGTAGCTGTTTTTTGACGAATAATTTCAAAATAAACATCTTCAGTAATGTCAAGGCGACGTGCTTTTTCTATCTGCAATAGTTCACCTTCACTCATTTCACGAATTGCGATTGAAATCAATTTTAAAATATCAATGTCATCGTTCTCAACTGAGAGTAATAGACCTTTTGAAAGTAAATAATCACCTACAAGAACTGCGATTTTATTTTTCCATAAAGCGTTTATTGAAAAGAACCCTCGTCGTCGATTGCTATCATCAACAACATCATCATGGACTAAGGTTGCAGTGTGAATTAATTCTATTACAGAGGCTCCTCTATACGTTTTATCAGTGAACTTCCCTTCAGAAACCATCTTTGCAACTAAAAAAACAAACATCGGTCGCATTTGTTTTCCTTTTCTGTTAATTATATAATAGGTAATCCTGTTCAGTAATGGAATCTTGGACAACATAGACTCTTTGAATTTTTCTTCAAAAAGTTCCATTTCAGCTGAAATCGGGAATTTTATTTGCTCTACTACTTTCATGGATGAAAGGTGTTCTCTAACAGGTTTTAATTAACAAATGTAAACATAGAACATTCTATATTAATTTTTACGCTTTTATACTTTTATTTGCCAATTGACCACAAGCCGCGTCAATGTCTTTTCCTCTACTTCTTCTTACGTTAACAACGATGTCGTTCATTTCAAGGATACTTACATAATCGCTGATAGATTTTTTGCTGGCTTGTTGAAACTCACCATCGTCAATGGGGTTGTATTCAATGATATTAACTTTAGAGGGGATATGTTTGCAAAATTTAACCAAAGCTCGTATAGCCTCCTTATTGTCGTTAATTCCGCCCCAAACGATATATTCATAAGTTACAGCTCTATTAGTTTTCTCGTACCAGTACTCTAAAGCTTCTTTTAAGTCTGCTAAAGGGAAAATTTTATTAAAAGGCATGATTCGTGTTCTCACCTCATCGATTGCGGAGTGTAACGAGATTGCCAAGTTAAACTTTACATCATCGTCGGCTAATTTTTTTATCATTTTGGGAACACCTGATGTGGAAACGGTAATCCTTTTAGGAGACATTCCTAATCCTTCTGGAGAAGTGATTTTTTCAATAGAAGCCAAGACGTTTTTGTAGTTCATCAATGGCTCACCCATTCCCATAAATACAATATTGGATAGCTTATGATCGAAATACAGTAAGCTTTCTTGGTTAATCGCAGCGACTTGATCGTAAATTTCATCGGGATTTAAATTTCGCATACGTTTTAGGCGAGCTGTTGCGCAAAACTTGCAATCCAAACTACAGCCAACTTGACTAGAAACACAAGCAGTAGTTCTTGTGTCGGTAGGTATTAGTACAGATTCTACAATCAATCCATCGTGTAGTCTTACTGCATTTTTTACAGTACCATCACTACTTCTTTGTATGTCATCTACCTGAATGTGGTTGATGACAAAGTTTTCTTTTAACATAGTACGTGTTGCCAGAGAAACATTTGTCATGTCTTCAAATTTATGGGCAGATTTTGACCATAACCATTCGTAAACTTGGTTTCCTCTAAAAGCTTTATCACCACTTTCAACGAAAAACACTCTTAGTTCTTCTTTTGTTAAAGCACGAATGTCTTTCTTTTTTAGTGTCATGTAGTCTGTAAATCTTGTAGTATTTCTGAGGCAAAGATACTTCTTATTTAGAAAAAAATCTCGTATCTATTAAGATACGAGATTTTCATTTACATATGTGTACTTCTTAGATGATTAACATTGCATCACCATAAGAATAAAATTTATATCCTTCTTTTACAGCTTCATCATAAGCTTTCATCAAGAAATCATACCCAGCAAACGCTGCTGTCATCATCATCAATGTAGACTTTGGTGTATGGAAGTTTGTAATCATAGAATTAGCAATGCTAAAGTCATGAGGAGGGAAAATGAATTTATGTGTCCAGCCATTATAAGGATTTAGTGTTCCAGTGGGAGAAACAGAAGACTCAATTGTTCTCATCACTGTAGTTCCTACAGCACAAATTCTTTGTTTGCTCTTTAATTTTTCGTTTACCTTGATAGCAGATTCTTCAGAAATAATTATTTTTTCAGAATCCATTTTGTGTTTTGATAAATCTTCTACTTCAACAGGACTAAAAGTTCCTAGTCCAACATGTAAAGTTAAAGCCTGAAAATCAATACCTTTAATTTTCAAACGCGTCATTAAATGTTTAGAAAAGTGCAAACCAGCTGTAGGAGCAGCAACAGCACCTTCATTTTTTGCATAGATAGTTTGGTAACGTTCTGCATCACTTTTTTCTACATCTCTTTTAATGTATTTTGGAATTGGTGTTTCTCCTAAAGAAGTTAGTTTTTCTCTAAATTCTTCGTAAGATCCATCAAACAAGAAACGTAAAGTACGTCCTCTAGAAGTTGTATTATCAATTACTTCAGCAACCAAACTATCATCGTCTCCGAAGAATAGTTTGTTTCCAATTCTTATTTTACGAGCAGGGTCTACCAAAACATCCCAAAGTCTGTTTTCAGCATTCAATTCTCTCAATAAGAAAACTTCAATTCTTGCTCCTGTTTTTTCTTTGTTCCCAAACAAACGAGCAGGAAAAACCTTTGTATCATTCAACAACATTAAATCACCATCATCAAAATAATCAATAAGGTCTTTAAATCGTTTGTGTTCTATTGTTTGTTCTTTTCTGTTTAATACCATTAGACGAGATTCATCTCTGTGTTCAGCAGGGTATTCAGCTAATAAGTCATCAGGTAACTCATAGTTAAATGCAGATAATTTCATTTGTGTGTTTTAGAAAATGTGGGCAAATATACGATATCGAGATAGGGGTTGTCAAGTGTTTGTGCAATTAATTTTAAATAATTAAAAAATAAAAGCCTAACAGGTAATGAATCACGTTAGGCTTCTTTCAGTTTTATAAAATATAATACCAAATGAATTTCAGATTGGTTGATCATAGATTTGAATTGTTTTTTTCTTTAGATGAAATAAAAAACACAAGCATAAAGACCGTTGCATAATGCTCTTTTCATTTTTAGATTTCAATTTTGACTTTTTAAATCTAAAATTTATATTTTTTTTTCTTATTTTCATTGTTTATGTTAGTTATGGATCTATTTTTTGGTTCATTTTCCTTTAGTTTT